>JBFIXY010000046.1:0-9208 GCA_041605655.1 Planococcus sp. (in: firmicutes)
CAGAAATGACCATAGAAAGTTCAGACCCAGCTGCAAGTCGTAGGGAACCAACACTTTGTTCGCCTCATTTTTCAATACCGCTTTTTCAACTGCCCGGTATTTCGCTACTCCCATTGATGTGTATAAAGCAGTCCATGCGATTGGGAAAACCCACGACGGCGGAGAAAACGAAGGGGTTTTCAGTTCTGTGTATTCTTGTTGAGTATTGCGGTTTGCAACCGCACCGATTAGCGCTCCCCCGATTACCGGAACAAGAACGCTGAACGCCAACTTTCCAAGTTTCACCTTTCCAGATGTCACCAAAAACTCCATCCAAATACCTCCTTTAAACTCGATTTCTTCCTTTATAAAGTCATCGGTTTTGTTTCTCCGCTTTTATCGACTATATAAGTGAATTCTACTGATGCTGACTTACCTGCTCCCAACCAGACTCGAAACTCGACGATTCGGGAACTTTTCACTTCGTAATCATGAGAAGAGGACTCCATTTTCCAATAAGGTTCAAAAATCTCATGGTCAATATCGATTTTCACTCCTTCTTGTTTGGTGTTCTTCACGTTGTATATATGCGTCACCACTTCCGAATGTCCCCGCTTTTCGCGGAGCAATTCGGTACTTTCCGACATGATATCAACCGCTTGTCCGATTTTCAGCAACACCATTCCACCATCAGGCGTATGCGCTACCCTATCTTCTCCGACAAATTCCAGCTCTCCGTCTGTTTCTTGCTGAAACACTTTTACTAAACCTTTTGGCAATGCCATGCCTAAACCATTCGCTCCGCTATTCTTAAACTGCAATTTCACAACCGCTTGTCTGCCATCGCGTTCAATCACGTACACTTTCTTGAAACCAATCTCTTGCAACCGCATGAAATTTAGTTTTTTTACTTGTCCATTCGGTAATGTCACCTTACGATTTAGCTGGTATGCATGGTAATCAGCAAAATCATGTTCTTCGAATTCCGGTTCTGCACTCATGCTTTTTTGGTGTAAGAAACGTGAAGCTTGAAACAACTGGGGCGACTCATAACGATTTACATTGCCGGAAATAAATTTTAGTCCAGCTTCTGAAAAGCTGATGCCGGTTTCATTGCGCAGCTTGATCCATCCTGTAAGATTAACGGCATTATCCCTGATCTCCACCATATAACATGCCTCCCATTCAAGGCCTTTGGTTAAGTACGAAAGCTGGACTTCTTGCTGTAAAGGCATAGAAACAATTTTAACTATCAATGCAGGCTTTATCGCGAGATCTTCCGATAATGGAGGAAGAACCAAAAAGCCTGGCGGATTCAGAAGTATTTCACCATTATAAGTACGCTCGCCAACGATGCCATCCGATATACTCAGCAAGCGCATGGCCATTTCATCGCCAGCTTCCTTATTACGGATGGTCACGACCTGACCGATGTATTTTTCAAGCAATTTCTGTTCACTGGCCAAATCATAATTATAATTCTGTTCAAGCACTTGCACCCCCTGAAGCATCACGGAATCTGTATCGATGGACTCTGCAATATCCAATAACTGAATCTCGGACACCGGTTCGGATGACTCGAGCATTCGGACTTCTTTGACCAATCCAAAGCCGCCATTGTAAACAGTTAGACGAATCGATTTGCGCCCCTCTTTCGTTGAATGGATTTTCATTAACAACACGCCCTTTCAGCAACTTGCATCTGCGGATCTTGTTGACACTTTTATATTATCGTAGCATATATCCGTGTTATTTATCAGAATATTTAGTTAAGTGTGTCATAAAAATGATTTTCAGTGCAAAAAAAGACCGCTTCAGCGATTGAAGCGATCTTTTAAATAAGCGATGACGTGACGCCGACAAGCGTCTGATAAAGGCGAATGCTGTTGATGAACGAATTCACCGTACAATAAATCACCTAAAAAACGTACTTCTTCCCGGTAATGACGCTCGGTTTCTGCATCGTACACCGTAAGTTGAATGTATAGCGAGTTACCACGTTCAACATAGTCTATTAATGAAACTGAATGTTCGCTGGACATCTTATTATTAAAACAGTCCGACTGCTCTGCCGTCCGCATCAACATCCATTTTCAAAGCAGCTGGCTGCTTCGGCAATCCAGGCATCGTCATAATGTCCCCGGTTAAGCATACAAGGAATCCGGCGCCAAGCTTCGGCATGATTTCCCGAATCGTAATCGTAAAACCTTCCGGACGCCCTAAGAGCTTCGGTTGATCGGATAACGAGTACTGGGTTTTCGCCATGCAGATCGGCAATTCGTCCCATCCGTATTTTTTCAATTCCACTAATTGCTTTTGCGCTTTATCCGATAATTGCACATCCAATCCGCCATACACTTTCTGGACGATGGTGCGCAACTTCTCTTCCACTTCATCGCTTTCGTTATAAAGGAATTTAAAATCAGTCGGTCGATCCAGCTCTTGCTTGACCAATTTCGCCAATTCAATCCCGCCTTTTCCGCCTTCTGCCCACACATTGGTCATGGCAATTGCTACGTTTTGTGCTTCTGCCCAACCTGTAATCTCTGCCAATTCGCTTTCAGAATCCGCTACAAACCGATTCAAAGCCACAACCGGTTCGATGCCGAATTGACGGATTGTGTCGATGTGTTTCGCCAAATTGACTATGCCGCGGCGCACCGCATCCGGATCCGTGTTTGCCAAGTCGTTTTTCGGAACGCCACCATGCATCTTTAATGCACGCACAGTTGCCACGATCACGACAGCATCGGGATGGAATCCACCTTTTCGTGATTTGATGTGCATGAATTTCTCTGCACCCAAATCCGCTCCAAAACCAGCTTCCGTTACTACGATATCCGCTAATTGACGCGCCGTATTCGTCGCCACCAATGAGTTGCAGCCGTGCGCAATATTCGCAAAAGGTCCCCCGTGGATCAATGCCGGCGTCCCTTCAATCGTTTGCACTAAGTTCGGCTTAAAAGCATCTTTCAACAATAGCGCCAATGCACCTTCCACGCCAAGATCACGCACTGTTACCGGTTCCCTACCGTACGTATAACCGATAACCATCTGCGCAAGCCGTTCTTTCAAATCATCCATAGATGTAGCAAGGCATAGGACCGCCATAATCTCCGAAGCTACAGTGATGTCAAAACCATCTTCACGCGGCATCCCTTGAGCTGGACCTCCAAGCCCAATGGTCACATTGCGCAACGCGCGGTCATTCATATCCATTGCCCGCTTCCACGTGATTCGTCTCGGATCGATAGACAATTCGTTACCCTGATGCAAATGATTATCGATAAATGCAGCTAACGCATTGTTGGCTGAGGTAATTGCATGGATGTCTCCAGTAAAGTGAAGATTGATGTCTTCCATTGGGAGCACTTGTGCGAATCCTCCGCCAGTTGCTCCTCCTTTAATCCCCATGACCGGTCCAAGCGAAGGCTCCCGAAGTGCGACGACAACCGATTCTTCCAGTTGTTTAAAAGCATCCGCTAAACCGACTGTCACAGTCGATTTCCCTTCACCTGCAGGAGTCGGGCTGATCGCCGTAACAAGGACGACTTTACCAAGTGCTCCAGCAGGCGGCAATGAATTGACATTAATCTTCGCTTTAAAATTCCCGTAAAGTTCCAGAGCATCTTTCGATATTCCTGCACGTTCTGCAATTTCCTGTATTGGCAACATCGTGGCGCCAGCTGCTATCGACAAATCCGTAAATGGCATTCAGGTCCCTACTTTCAATTTTTCTTATAGTATAACCTGACAATCGAAAAAATAAAACGAACTGCTTAACGCATGTTTTTATCGTAAGCCCTAAATATTAAGTACGTTTTGCAAAAATACCGGATTCACATGATAAAAAATCCCGCAAACCGGAAAACGGCGTGCGGGATTGTATCATCAATAAGCGATTATTTTTGTTCTTCTTGATCCGTTTCGGATCCTTGTTTTTTATCGTGAGAGAAACGAACTTCTTCCATTGACTCCTGGGCTTGTTCTCTGAATTCATGTTCGAGTACATTGTCTTTCAGTTCATCTTTGTTTTTGTCTCTAGCCATGCAATCCCTCCTCATTGGTGTTAACCCTGTTATTCCCCAATCATGCTCAATAAAACAAGAAAACCCTTTTTTATTTATCGGATATCGTACCTTTCTTTTTTTATCTATCAAGCATTTTAGAGAATGCATTCTGAGAATGCTCCACTGAAACTATCCATCTTTATTTTTTCCAGCAACTATGCCATTTAAGATCAAGTCCGCGTGCAGTGCAGCCAGTTCATCTGCCGAAACCGCACCTGCAGGATTAAACCATTGGTAACTCCAATTGGTGATGCCAAGTATGGCAAAAGTCGCCATTCGTGGGTCAAGACTGGCGCGGAACTCTCCTTCTGTCATTCCTTTTTGAATGACCATTTCGATTTTGTCTCTGAAGTCTGCACGTTTTTTCCTAATAACGTCTGCATTCTCTGGTGTTAAATGGCGAAGTTCACGGTAATAGACTTGCCCGATTGCTCCTTGGTCCTCGATGTCCCGAATCAATAGCTCCACAATTCGAACCAATTTCTTTTCTGCACTATGCTCACTTACTAAAATGCGATCTTGTCTGCTGAGTAAATCGTCGATATAAGACAAATGGATGTGCATCAGCAACGCTTCCTTGCTTTTAAAATGATAGTAAAAGGAGCCTTTTGTCACTCCGACTTTATCTACAATGTCTTGAATAGACGTTGCACTAAAACCTTTTTCCACAAAAAGGCTGATACTTGCCTGGATAAGTTCTGTTTTCATGACATCACTGCCTTTCCGTAAATCCTGCCGATTAGTATAGCACCTCTCTACTCGCGATAGCTATACAGCAATAAAAAACCCACCTGGAAGCCAGGCGGTTTTAATGAGAATTATATATGACGGGATATTTAACGAAAAAGTTTTTTCGCACCCCACTGGATTCGACCCATTCCTCAATAGCCGTATGATTGTTTTCGATAAAATCTTCCATGACTTCGGTGTCCCACTCAGACCCGTCCACTGGTAAATCCAAGAACTCTTGTGAAAGGACGTCCACCATTTCTTCTCGCTTGATAGTAAAGGAAAAATCATAGAGGCGAAATCGGAATGACTTTGAATTCGGCACCAATATCGCAAGATAAGTCGCATTATATAAGAAGTTTTTTTCCATAGCTTCATTGTCGTCGAACCAATATGCCAACACATCGCTTTGCGGCAGTGAATATGGCGATGCACCATATGTAACCCGGATGTTCTCAGCCTGCAAATCCAATTCTTTCAGCGTCTCAGCCCCCGGCAATTTCTGAATAATTGATGAAACGTTTGAATTATCACCTACATAGGTTCCACTCATATTCGCAAGGTCATCTTCATTCACATTTTCAATTCCTGTAATACCCGCTTCTGCTTCAGCTGAACACGCCGATAGTATTAACCCCATTAGTATAATTAGCCCTTTTTTCCACCACATTTCCCACTCCCCCTGTCACCCGTTTCCTTACTTTAACTGTACGTGCGACTTCCAGAAAAGTTCCAAAAAATCAGGAAATGAATGATTTAAAATATAGTCACCGCGTTTTCGACATTACAGCAACCGTGCAGCGAGAAACGCAGATCAGCTTTTCTTCTTCGTCAACAATTTGGATGTCCCATACCATTGTGCTGCGTCCTTTATGCAAAGGTGTGCCTATCGCTGTCACAACACCTGATGCTTTTCCTCGAATATGATTGGCGTTGATTTCCAGCCCTGCTGCGATTTCGTTTTCTTGGTCGATTAAATTCCATGTTCCAACACTCGCCACTGACTCTGCCAGCACAACCGATGCTCCACCGTGAAGCAATCCGAACGGCTGATGCGTCGCAGCATTCACAGGCATTGTTGCTACTACGCGGTCTGGAGACGTTTCAATAAATTCAATGCCCAGGACCCCAATGATCGTATCTTTGTATGGTTTTAATTTCACCTTTGATACCTCTCTCTTTGTTTAGTTGTTTTTAAAATAGCATAAGGTTTCGACTTTTCATAATCAGTATTTAATCGTAAGTGAAATTCCAAAAAGTTAAAAACATGAGTAAAAAGGGACTTATCACCCTTTTTTCATCCAATTTTACTTTATGGAACGTTGCCACTTCTCTTCTACATTTGATATATGGATTTAGGTATTTATTTAGATCTTAAATCCACCATTTAAATGTATTTTTTTTACTTTTAAACCCTATATACGATTTGTAACACAACTGTAACATTAAATCATATTGCCTATTCTAACTTATGACTATACAATTAGTTAAACTTATAATCGTTCGTATATTTCACTATTTTCTGAAATCAAGATAATGGAATGGGGAGAAAAAATGAAGAAGATTGCTTTTTCTGTACTTGCTACAGGTTCTTTAGCCTTATTATTAGGCGTTTCAGATGTAGAAGCCAGCTCTTATACGATTAAACCAGGGGACAGCCTATGGAAAATTGCTTCCGCCAATAAGGTGTCTGTAGCAGATCTGAAAAAATGGAACGGCTTAACTTCCGATTCAATCTATGCCAACCAGGTATTGTCTTTAGCGCCTATGGCATCTAAAATCGAAACTTCTTCTAAACAAGCGACAGTACAGAAGCCTAAAACTGCAATAAGTTCTGAGTATACAGTACAACCTGGAGACACACTTTCACGTGTGGCAAGCTTACATAACACGAAAGTCAGCGAGATCCAGAAATTGAATTCTCTTACTTCACATTTAATCTTTCCCGGTCAAAAACTGAAAGTGGCTGCCGTGGCAACTGTACCGGCTAAACCTTCCGTTCCTGTGACTGTTCCAGCTCCTGCAATTGCTCCCACCACTTCTCCAGCTTCTTATAAAGTGGTTAAGGGGGATACATTGTCCGGTATTGCAAAGCGTCATAATATTTCAGTAACGCAATTGATGAACTGGAATAACCTATCTTCAAGTGCCATCCGCATCGGTCAAGTGCTCAAAACCCAAAACACCTCTGTCACAGTCCGACCTCCTGTTTCAAGGGCTCCCGTTGCACCTGTCACTCCTGTAGTTCCTGTTGCTCCTGTAGCTGCTGTAACTCCTGTAGCTGCTCCGGTCGTATCAGCTGGAATGTATACAATTTCCAAAGGAGACACATTGACAGGAATTGCCATTCGTCATGGTATTTCTGTAACTCAGCTCATGAACTGGAATAACCTTACATCCCATTCAATTCGCATCGGTCAAGTCTTAAAAGTGCAAAACACAGTAGTGGAAATTCAACCAGACCCAAGTCCTGTCTCAAGTCCTGCACCCGAACTTATCGGCGGTGTCGGGAAGCTGATTCCAACCGCTTTAGCTCAAGTTGGCACACCATATGTATGGGGGGGTGCTACTGTTGGAGGTTTTGATTGCAGCGGCTTTATCTATTATGCTTTCACTCAGGCCGGCATAATGATTCCACGTACAGATACTGTCGGATATGACGCACGTTCTTATGACATCAGTGATCCGGAAGTAGGAGATTTGGTCTTCTTTGCCGATACGTATAAGCCAGGCATTTCCCATATGGGCATCTACTTGGGCAATAACAACTTTATCCACGCCGGTGGAGACCGCGTCCAAATCACCAGCTTAAGCGATAAATATTGGGGCAAAAAATTCGATGGTTTCAAACGTTTCTATTAAACCGAATAAAAAATCCGGAACTGCTTCAATTGTAGCAGTTCCGGATTTTTTTATTTATCGAATACATTTCCTCTTTTGCTTTAAAGAACGATTCACGTATTTTCGATGACTACTGCAATGCCTTGTCCACCGCCGATACAAAGACTCGCTACGGCGTATTTCGCACCGCGGCGCTTTAGTTCATATGCGGCCGACAGCAAGATGCGCGTGCCGCTGACGCCAACCGGATGTCCGAGTGCAACTGCCCCTCCGTTGACATTCACTTTGTCGCTGGAAAGTCCAAGCTCTTTTTCGACCGCCAAATATTGAGCAGCAAACGCTTCGTTGATTTCAAATAAATCGATGTCCTCTAGCGACAAGTTCGCACGTTTCAACGCCTGCTTGATTGCTGGCACTGGTCCAATTCCCATAACGGTCGGATCAACGCCTGCGACTCCCCATGAAACGATACGCGCAAGCGGCTCTAAGCCGTGGCGGTCTACCGCCACTTGTCCAGCAATGACGACAGATGCGGCTCCATCATTGATGCCCGACGCATTCCCAGCTGTCACAGTGCCATCCTTTTTAAATGCAGGCCGCAGCTTCGCTAACGCTTCCGTGTTCGCTTCCGGTTTAATGTGCTCATCTTTATCGACGACAATACTCCCTTTACGATTTTTCACTTCCACCCCGATGATTTCTTCTGCAAATACGCCATTCTCTTTTGCCCGCGCAGCCCGCTGATGCGATTCAACCGCGAAAGCATCTTGTTCTTCGCGGGAAATCGAATATTGTTCTGCCAGTTTTTCAGCCGTCATTCCCATGCCCGCTCCGGTGTATTGGTCTGTCAATGTCGCTGTCAACATGTCTTCGAATTGCAAATTGCCCATTTTCGCTCCGTTAAAGCGCTGCGTGAAATTGGCAAAAGGCGCCATCGACATATTTTCTGCTCCTCCAGCCAAAACGATGTCAGCTTCGCCCAACAAGATATGCTGCGCCGCCGTTACGACAGCCTGTGCACCGGAACCGCACAAGCGGTTGAGCGTTAATGCCGGAACTTCTTTCGGAACACCCGCTTTCAAGCCGATATGACGCGCCAAATAAGCAGCGTTCACACTTGATTGGATGACATTGCCATATACGACATGATTGATATCTTCTGCTTTGACTTTAGCGCGCTTCAGCGCTTCTATCGCCGTCGCTGTGCCTAACTCTGTTGCGTCAACATTCGCAAACGAGCCTCCGAATCCACCGAATGCTGTCCGTGCCCCGTTAACCAAATATACGTTTTCCATCTGTTCAGTTCCCCTTCCAAATCCATTCCTACTTATTGTTTCACTGGCTTGCGCAAAGTATGTTTCAACACTTTTCCTGAAGCATTTCTTGGTAATTCATCCATGAATTCCACTTCTACCGGCACTTTGTATTTCGCCAATTGACTGCTGCAATACGTTTTGACTTCTTCTTCACTAATGGTTTGTCCCGCTTTAACGACTGCGTAGGCTTTTGGCACTTCGCCGTAAACTTCATGCGGCACACCAACAACTGCCGCTTCTAGCAATTGAGGAACTCTGTAAAGCACCTCTTCC
>JBFIXY010000047.1:0-9158 GCA_041605655.1 Planococcus sp. (in: firmicutes)
CGCATCCTCACGTATTCCAAAGCTTGAGAGCCGTTTAATGTCAATTCGCCAGTATGAAAGTCATCAAAAGCAAAGGAGTTTTCCACAGAGACACCATCGAATGCATCTACAATGTCCTCAAAGCCTTCCATATTTAATCGGACCACAAAATCTATCGGAATATCCAATAGGTTCTCTGCAGAAGCCATCGACATTTCAATCCCGCCAAAAGCATAAGCGTGATTTATTTTGTCTTGCATATTGCGGCCAACAATTTCGGTATAAGTATCTCGTGGGATACTGATCATCTTGGTAGATTCCTTTTGAGGATTGATGGCGACAACGACCATTGTATCCGAACGTCCTCTATCACCGCTGCGTTCATCGACACCGAGAAGTAAGATGGAAATCGCATCTTTCTCTTTTAGTGTGACTTTTTCTTCTCGTTTTGATGGAGAGGAGCGAACCAGTGGTTCATGTATTTGATCCAATGTGGTGCTGGCTTTTGGAAAAAGCATGATTAAATGAGGAGCTGCACGCAACAATGGATCTTGTATTTTTTCTAATGTACTCGTCTCTTTAGGCGAGAGTACGAAAAAGTAAAAAGCGGAACCCATAAGTAGTAGTATCACAAAAATACCAAACCATCTTCTTTTGTTTCTTGGACGTAATGCCGATTCTTTCTTGAACATTGTATTCACCTCTCTCAGGACAGCAAAGTGCCCGATTCGAAATTTATGTGCTAAATGAACCTATATTGTCCTTTTTGTTAGAATAATACGAAAAATCTGATAGGTCAATAGATATAATTGAATTTTCAGATAAAAATATGTTTTCTTTTTCCAAGGATAATGGTATTATTTTATCAATTAGTAATGATACTTATGATTCATAAATAGCAATTTTAAATAATTTAAATATTCAAAACAGTCTGTTCGATGTAAAATTCAGCTAGGAATTTAAAACGGAAGCAATTTTTTGGGATTTATGTTTTCCGATTATGAGATGAATTCTATAAAAATTGAGGTGCATAATTATGTCTCGACTTTATCAAAATGTCTCCATTACGATAAAAATACTATTTATTTTGTTTATCCTGCTTGTATTTCTAACCACTGAAATTTCAGAAGTTGAATTAGAAGATAGTGGAGAAATGCTATTGTTAACCGATTCAGTAGATAAAGTTAGCCTAGACACCGAAATGTCAATCTTTGAAGATGCCTCAGGCAATCTGACTTTAGAAGATGTTTCACAACCGATTTTGGGAATGCAATTCATGCCGAATGTAGAGGGAACATTGAATGAGGGGTATACAGACAGTGTGTATTGGCTCCGATTTGATATTCAAAATAGCGCAACTGACAAAACATGGATTTTGGAAGTTTCAACTTCGACATTGGATAGTGCCATCCTATATATGCCAACTCCAGACGGTGGATATGAGGCCTATGAAAATGGCCGGTCGGTGCCGGTAAGTGAGCGTGACCACTATCATCGCAATCTGATTTTCAACCTTGATATAGAAAATGGCACCGCGGGAACTTATTATCTACGGGCGGAATCAGATGGGCCAATTCAAATTCCGATGATCATTTGGGATGAAAAGAAATTTGAAGCGCAGACAAGAGGAATTGTAGCGTTGATTGGTTTAGGAGTGGGAATTGCTGGTATGATTTTGGTTTATCATGTAGTGCAATTTATGCGTATCCGTCAATTGAGTTTTTTGTATTTTACACTTTTGACGTTGTCGCTCCTACTGGCGATTTCCTCACTAACTGGATGGACATTAGCATTCGTATGGCCAGACATGAAATGGTGGAATGAACGCTCGATATTATTTTTCGTAGGATCAAGTGCAGTTTTCCTATTATTGTTTACGGAAAGTTTTTTGGATATCAGACGACATGTGCCGTGGCTTGAAAAAGCATTTAAGTTAATGATTCTTACGAACGTGGTTCTGCTACTTGTTCTATTATTAAATGTAGAAGCTCTTCGCCTAATATTGCCGCTCTTGCTCGTGTTTAATGCCATCACGGTATTTATCGTTTCGGTAGTATGTCTTGAAAAAGAAATAGTTTATGCCAGATACTTTTCTGTTGCTGCATTTTTCTTGATGTTAGGCATCGGCGTGACGTTTCTGGTGATGAATGGCTATATGCCATTCACACTCAGAACAAGACATGGGGGTTACTTAGCTGTCGGGTTGGGAATTTTTGTGGCCGCTATTGCGTTGCAAGATAAGGCAGCAGTAAAAAGACAGGAAAAACAACAACTTGAGAAAAAAGCAATTGAAAGGCAGCGCATTGCTATGGAATCGTTAAAACATGCAAATGAGCGAAAAGATGAACTTCTCGCAATTACGTCCCATAATTTAAGGACACCTCTGTATGGCATGATTGGCATCGCAGAATCTTTGCAGGAAATGACGAATGGCCGGATTCCACAAAGTGCGAATCAGCAGCTTGGCACGATCGTTTCCAGTGGGAAAAAACTTGCGCATATGATCAACGATATTTTGGATTTTTCCAAGCTCAAGCAAAATGCACTCGATATCCATGTTGAACCGGTGAAGTTGCTCGATTTGGCTGAAACTGCATTGACGGTATGCCAGCCCTTGCTTAAAGACAAGGATGTGGTTTTATATCATAGGATTCCAGAGAATTTGCCGGAAGTAATAGCGGATCCGGACAGAGTCCAACAAATTCTGTTTAATCTCTTGGATAATTCGATTAAATTTACATCGACAGGTGAAATTGTGGTAACAGCGAAACAATCGGGTAAACAACTTCAAATTTCTGTTCAAGATACTGGAATTGGTATTAAAGAGGAAGATATTCCGAATTTGTTCGAACCATTTCCGCTGAAATCGGAATCGGAGTCAAGTGAAATTCGGGGCGTTGGAATCGGTTTGAATATTTCCAAACGATTAGTTGAATTGCAGGGAGGCTGGTTAGAAGTAGAGTCTAAAGCTGGGGTTGGTTCCACGTTCAGCTTTACGCTGCCGATTTATTTGAAAGAGGAGCTTGCCGAGCCGGAGCAGGATGACGCAATCAAAATTGAAGAATTGTCGGCTGCAGAGCTCACACATTCTTTAAGCCAAAGACGGCGTGATCAAAAACAGATTCGCATTTTGGTGGTGGATCATGTGGACGTCAATCGCCAAATGGTGACCTATCATCTGATGAAGGAAGGATTTGAAGTAACCGGAGTTTCTGAAGGCAAAGAAGCGCTAAAGCTATTGAATGAGCATCCGATTGATATGGTCATCCTTGAATGGGCCCTTGCTGATATGACAGGCGATGAATTATGCCGAAGCATCAGAAAAGAATTTACGCTAATGGAATTGCCGATTTTAATGATGTCTGAAGAAGAAGGGATGCGTCATAAAACAAATGCTTTTACAGCGGGCGCAAACGATTATTTGGTTAAGCCATGTGATAAAGAAGAATTTCTTATGCGGGTTGAGACATTAGCCAGCTTGAGAAGTTTGACACAAGAGATTACCAATGTGAATTATTTCTTAGAGCGTAATATTAAAGAGCGCACAATGGCTCTCGAAATCACCAACATGAACTTGGTAACTGTAAACGATGAAATTCAAGAAATCGAAAAATCAAGAAATGAGATGCTGTCGACAATTTCTCATGAATTAGGCACGCCAATCACATTGATCCATAGCTACATCCAAGCAGTCAAAGAAAGCCTTATTGACGAAAAAAATCCGAGATACTTGGATATGATTCACAATAAATTGCTATTGTTAGAGAGGCTTACAGAAGATCTAACAGAACTGTCGAAATACAAATCAGGCAATATGACGCTGCGTTTTGAAGAAGTGAAGCTCAGTCAATGGTTAAATCGCTTGGCTACTGGCATGGAAGCGGATGTTACACAAAGCGGTCGGAAATTTGAACAGAGCATCGGAAACTTGAATTCACTTCAAGATCAATTTGTTTTATCCATTGATATCGACAGAATCGACCAAGTTTTTTCAAATGTCTTGTGGAATGCTGTCAAGCATACATCATCCGAAGATGGAAAAATTACAGTTTCTACAGAAGTGTATACAAGTGATATGGAAGGCGCTGTGCTTGATTTGGATGAGTTTGATGGAGAAGTTATCATAAAAGTGGCAGATACGGGTTGTGGAATCGATCAGGAAATATTACCGCATATTTTTGACCGTTTCTTTAAAATGGAGAAATCGGAACAATACAAAGGAAGCGGCCTAGGACTTGCAATTGCAAAAGAAATTATACTTTCCCATAAAGGTGAAATATGGGCGGAAAGTGAACCAGGTAAAGGAAGTGCATTTTATATTGCATTGCCGTTAACTTTTTAAATTCGATAGGAGGTGCGTACCATGAGTGAAGCAACAGTAATGGTCGTTGAAGACGAAGAAGGCATCCGCGAACTGATCCGATTATTTTTAACCAAAAAAGGCTACCGCGTAATTGATGCGGAAGATGGATACGAGGCCATGGATAAATTGGCGAAGGAAAATCCGGACCTTATTTTATTGGACATCGAAATGCCAGGTATGAACGGACTTGAAGTGTGCGAACAAATACGGCTGCAGTCTAAAATGCCGATTTTGTTCGTAAGCTATCGAAAAGAATTATCATATAAAATTAACGGTTTGGAAGTGGGGGGAGATGATTACATCACAAAGCCATTCGACTTTAATGAACTTGAAGCTCGTATTCGTGCAATCCTAAGAAGAAATGGCTGGAAAAACGGAGAAGAAGATAAATTGTCGATACTGGAATTTGGAGACATGAAAATCCACATAGATGCCCGAGAACTTTACGTAAACGATAAACAAATCCGCCTTTACCATAAAGAGTTTCAGTTATTGCTTTTGTTGTCTCAAAATCCTAATCGGGTATGGACTGCAGAGCAATTATACGATCGCATTTGGGGTTATTATTCCGAGGGGGATATCCAGACCGTAAAAGTCCATATTAGTAATCTCAGACGCAAAGTGGAGAAAGATCCTGCCAATCCGGAACACATTCGTACCGTCAGAGGCTTCGGCTATAAGTTTACAACTGAATAATTTAACAAACGAAAAAGCTCTGCCGTTTCGGCGGAGCTTTTTTTTGTGTACTTTAATGCAAGTTGATAAAAAATGATTCCTTGAAAAGAGAAACGACCGGCCGATTTTTCTAAGCCTAGAAACGTGGTTAAAGGAATTCGGTTTAATGATCATCAAGATTGGCGATGAAAATACGTATATATGCGTTTCATGAATAGTCGATATTAAAGCTTAAATGCAGTAAATTAAAAATATTTTAATAATTTAATCTATTTAACTTTAATTTAACCTTCTCTCCTTAGTATTAGGTCAAATGATTGATCATAAGGAGGAGAAGAAAATGGTAGAAAGCAACTTCAAAATTACAGATGATCGTCAGCTTAACAATTTTGATAATCAGACTGTGTTCAAACGTCCAGAACCAAGTCAAATAGATGGTTCGCATGGAACAGCTATCGGGTTGAATGAAAATCTGGTGGGGGCACTCGCATATCTGTTCGGGTTTGTAACAGGATTCTTGCTTTTAATCGTTGAAAAGGAAAATCATTTCGTACGATTCCATGCGCTGCAATCCATCTTACTTTCAATCACTTTTTTCACTGTATTTACGGTACTCGGAATGCTTCCAGTCGTTGGATGGCTATCGGGAGTCATCTTATCACCTATCGGTTTGGTATTGTGGATCATTCTTATGTTGAACGCCTCTAACGGCAAATATTCAAAAGTTTACATGATTGGTCAATTTGCTGAAAAACATTTGCGATAAAAGAATTAAAAATACTTAGTGGAAATAGAGGTGTAAGGGGATGGAGAGTACATTTAACATTAAAGAATTCTTAAAGGCTTTGCGCAAGCGTCTACCGCTGATACTAATGGTGACTTTGCTGTTTGTAGCGATAAGCGGTGTTGTAAGTTATACAATGATGCAGCCGATTTACAAAGCTTCCACTCAAATTTTAGTCAATCAGAACAACACAGCAGCACAACCATTTAATACACAGGATATTGATGCGAATATCCAATTGATCAGCACATATAATGTCATCATCAAAAGTCCAATCATTTTATCGGCCGTCATTGAAGAGCTGGGATTAAATGAAACGACAGCTGAGTTGAACGACCGTATCACCGTTTCCAATATCGAGAATTCACAAGTGGTTACGCTGGATGTAGAGGATGCATCTATAGAAAAGGCAGTCCTGATCGCTAATACGACAGCATCCGTCTTCCAAGCCGAAATCAAAAACCTGATGAAAGTCGACAACGTAAATATATTGGCACAAGCAATGGTACCGATTGAACCACAACCGGTCAAACCGGATCCGTTATTCAACTTGGGTGTCGGAGCCATTATCGGCTTTATACTCGGAACGGGACTTGCAATTCTATTGGACCAAATGAATACGACGGTCCGAACGGAAGAAGATATTGAAGCAATCGTTGGACTTCACGTACTAGGAATAGTCAGTCGTACTGATAATAGCAAAGTAAATCGCAAAACATCGAAAGTAGCAAACAAAAAGGAGGTGTTGGTTAATGTGGAAAACGAAAAAGTCAAATCGATTAGTGAAACGAAAATTGGAGGTTCGTACTAATCCTCATTCCATCACGACTGAACAATACCGGACAATTCGGACGAATATTAACTTCTCAATGCCCGGCCCTGATACACAGACTATCCTTTTTACATCCGCATCAAAAGAAGAAGGAAAATCAACCACTTCTAGTAACATGGCGATCGTTTTTGCGGAAGCTGGTAAACGTGTGTTGTTGATCGATGCGGATATGAGGCGCCCAACTTTGCACCATACCTTCCAAAAGAGTAATAAAGTCGGATTGTCGAACCTGCTGCTGAAAAAAGGGAGACTTCAAGATAGCATTAAAGAGAGTGGTGTGGCAGGACTTGACTTGTTGATGTGCGGTCAGATTCCATCGAATCCGGCAGAACTTCTCAGCTCGCCAGTGCTTGATGAGTTGCTTGAGGAAGTGAAAGAAAAGTACGATTTGATCATTTTTGACTCTCCACCTTTACTGTCAGTGACAGATTCTAAAATTCTAGCCAATAAATGCGATGCCACGGTATTGGTTGTAAACACTGGCAAATCCGAGAAAGAGAGCATCACAAAAGCAAGAGATGCTTTGGTCACAGCGAAAGCCTTTATTATCGGTGTGGTCATGAACAACTACGAAATCAGCAAAGATACTTATTATTACCAAGGATACGGTGATTAATAATAGTATGAAAATAGAGATGAGATGGGGTAATTCAATTGACGATAAAGAAAAGATTCCTTTCACTATTCTTCATTGATTCGTTGATAATTATTTCTTCTATCTATGTCTGCTATTTATTCTTATATCCGTTTGCAAACGTTTTGACCAACGAAATGCTGTTCATCAGCACGGTAACGTTGTTCATCGCGTGGCACTCGTTTGCGTGGCATTACGGACTGTACCGGAAAATTTGGGCATACGCTTCAGTCGATGAATTGAAGTCAATTGTCATGGCAGTGACATTAACCATTTTTGTGGCAGCTGTTATGCAATACGCGTATTCAACACAATTATATGTGAGAACGCTGATGCTTTCATGGCTGTTGCTGGTTTTCTTTTTTGGAGCTTCTCGGCTTTCGCTGCGATTGATTCAGGAAGAGGCCGTCAAACGCAAAGCGGTCTTGACGAGTCGGACAATGGTCATTGGTGCAGGACAGGCAGGAAGAATGATAGCACGACATATGAAGGATAATCCGGAATGGGGAAGAAATCCCGTAATCTTTGTGGACGATGATAAGAGCAAATGGGGACTTGAAATGCTAGGCATTGAAGTCGTAGGAGCAATGGATAATATCCCTGCTTATGTTGTCGATCACCGTATCGATCAAATTGTCATCGCCATTCCGTCCTTATCTAAAAAAGCGATGGCGGAATTGACGAAAAAGTGTTTGGATACAGGTGTCAAAACCCAAACCATTCCTAGAATTGAAGATTTGATGACAGGTAAAATTCAAGTCAGCGATATCAGGGATGTGAAAATCGAAGATTTGCTCGGTCGTGAGGAAGTCAAGCTGGATATGGAAGCGATCAATGAACAGCTCAGCGGGAAATCCATCATGGTAACGGGAGCTGGAGGTTCAATCGGCTCCGAAATCTGCAGGCAAATCGCTAAATTTAATCCGGCGGAAATCTTACTTTTAGGGCATGGGGAGAATTCAATCTATACCATTGATATGGAGCTGCGGTCAAAAGTTTCGAAAACGACGAAAATCATCCCGATCATCGCCGATGTGCAGGATAGAGAACGAATCTTCCAAGTTATCAAAACCTTAAAACCGGATATGATCTATCATGCCGCTGCACATAAACACGTGCCATTGATGGAAGGCAACCCTTTAGAGGCAGTGAAAAATAATATTTTTGGTACAAAAAATGTTGCTGAGGCCGCCGATAAATTCGGTGTTGGAAGTTTTGTTATGATCTCTACGGACAAAGCGGTCAATCCTCCGAATATCATGGGAGCGACAAAACGTTTTGCTGAAATGATTGTGCAAAACCTAGCCGTCAATAGCGAAACGACATTTGCAGCAGTACGTTTCGGAAATGTACTGGGCTCACGTGGCAGTGTAGTGCCGCTCTTTAAACAACAAATTGCCAAAGGCGGCCCAATCACTGTTACGGATGAAAATATGACGCGGTATTTCATGACGATCCCGGAAGCTTCACGCCTTGTCATACAGGCCGGACTTCTTGCTTCAGGCGGAGAAGTGTTTGTCCTTGATATGGGGGAACCCGTAAAAATTGTCGATCTTGCACGAAACTTGATCAAGCTTTCCGGGTTTGAAGAAAGTGACATTAAAATCCAATTTTCAGGAATGCGTCCAGGTGAAAAATTATACGAAGAATTGCTGGATGAAAGCGAAATCCAGACTGATAAAATCTTCCCGAAAATTTATATCGGAAAAGCTACACCGATTAGTCAAGTTGAAATGAGTCTAGTTTTGACGCAACTTCCAGAATTAAGTCCTGAAGAAACAAAGGAGATTTTGTTAAAACTTGCTAACCGCAAGCGTTCGGAAAATGGCGAAATGCCAGAATGGCAAGAGAAATGGAAAGCGAAAGCGGAAGGGAAATTTGCATAAGCCGA
>JBFIXY010000048.1:0-9124 GCA_041605655.1 Planococcus sp. (in: firmicutes)
ACCGGCTTTTTCGTACGGTATAAAATTTTCGCAACTTGCTCGTCCTGCGTCGTCACTCCATCACGTCCGTTAACTAGGAAGATGATGACATCTGCTTCGTCCATCGCAATTTCAGCCTGCTGGCGAATTTGTTCCAAGAAAGGCTCGTCGCTTAAATCGATGCCTCCTGTATCAATAATGTTGAATTCATGAGTCAGCCAATCAGCTGAACTGTAAATGCGGTCACGTGTAACTCCTGGAATATCTTCCACGATGGAAACACGTTCACCGACTACGCGATTAAAAATCGTTGACTTCCCGACATTCGGCCGTCCAACGATTGCTACTACCGGTTTTGACATAATATATTCATCCTTCCACTTCTGATATTCCTATTATACACGAAAAAGGCGATGGCATCTTGTAAATGTCCATCACCCTAAAAGGTGTAATTTTCAGTTATTGGTTCTATTGGCATATAACGCTGGGTTATAGCCGCGCATGGAGACATAATGGTTCAAATCACCGGTTAAAATAGCGGGACACCGTATTAAATTAGCGGGTTTTTCCGCTCCAAGCGCGGTCATCATCATACGCATATCTTCCTGCAACAAAGTAATTTCCTCGATCAAGCCTTTTTCTCCGCCTTCAAGCGCGGTCTTCAGAAATGACCCTGCAAGTCCCACAGCATCCGCTCCAAGCACCAACGCTTTTATCGCGTCCTGAGCGTGCTGGATTCCGCCCGACGCAAGAACCGTGCGCTGGAAAGCATCTCTCACTTCAATGATTGAAACCGCTGTCGGAACACCCCAATCTTGAAAGTAAGACAGTTTCCGTGCTCGTCGCTCGTTTTCAATTAAAGCGAAATTCGTGCCTCCAAAACCACCCACATCGATGGCGGCAATTCCTGTGTGAGCGAGCTTTTCTGCCGCTTCACGGGAAATACCGAATCCGGTTTCTTTGACTACGACCGGCACTGACAGATTTTCTGCAATGGCTTCAATGCGTTCAAGTGCGCCCTTGAAATCGCGGTCCCCTTCAGGCATGGTCAATTCTTGAATGACATTCAAATGAATTTGCAATGCATTGGCCTCGATCATTTCTACAGCTTGTTCAGCTTGGCTAACACTCGCCTCGCTGCCCAAATTCCCCATAATAAAACCATTTGGGTTTTCTTTCCGCACAATCTCATAGCTCGCCCGTTCGGTTCGATCTTTCAGAGCAGCCATTTGGGAACCGACTGCCATCGCGATGCCGGTTTCTTTAGCCGCGCGAGCTAGAAGACCGTTCAATTCGGCTGTTTTTTCGCCGCCGCCGCCAGTCATGGCATTAATAAAAACAGGTGATTCCAATTTCAAATCACCTGTCTCGATATGAAGGCTTATATCTTCAACTCCAATAGATGGCAACGCTTGATGGACCAAGCGGACGTCATCCAACATTGTTCCTCTACCTTGGCCAGTTGATAAGGCAAATTTTATATGATCCATTTTCCTATCGGCTCTGGACATGCTATTCGGATTTGAAGCCTTTCAGTTTATCGCCTATCACATCACGGATCGAGAAGCCGCTAGATTCTTCCGGCATTTCGTAGTCCGTATGCGACTGTTCAGCTTCTTTTTCTTGAAGCTCTTTGATACTTAAGGACAAACGTTTATCCGCTTTATTTACATCCAACACTTTCACTTGGACTTCTTGGCCTTCACTCAACTCTTCTTGAGGAGTAGCAATGTGCTTATGCGCAATTTGAGAAATATGCACAAGCCCTTCAACTCCTGGCAAGACTTCAACGAACGCACCGTAGCTGACTAATCGTTTTACTTTCCCTGTATGAATCGATCCTTTAGCCGCGCTTTCTTCAATTGAATCCCACGGACCAGCTAAAGTGTCTTTGATCGATAAAGAAATGCGTTCTGAGTCACGGTCTACAGACAGTACTTTGACCGTTACTTCTTGCCCTTCTTTAACCACATCCGACACTTTTTCCACGTGCTCATGAGATAATTGGGAAATATGCACAAGCCCATCCACACCGCCTATATCGACGAATGCTCCGAAAGAAGCAATGCGTTGAACTTTTCCTTGCAAAACATCGCCTTGATGAATGGTATCCATCACTTCTTCTTTTTGTGATTCTTTTTCCATCTCAACAACTGCACGGTGAGATAAAATCAACCGATTATTTTCTTTTTCCATTTCAACGATTTTAAATTCCATCGTTTTGCCTTTATAATCTTCGAACGATTCTACGAAGTAATCTTCTACAAGTGAAGCCGGCACAAATCCGCGTACACCAAGATCCAACACCAATCCGCCTTTAACGACATCTTTCACTTCTGTTTCGATTATTTCGCCAGTTTCAAACTTTTTCTCTAGCAGGTCCCATGCTTGTTCAGCATCAACTTTGCGCTTAGATAATACAAAGTTCTCATCTTCGACTTTCGTGATAACCAAGTCGAGAACGTCGCCTTCTTTTACTGAATCCGATGCTTTTTCGATGTGGAGGCTCGACAATTCACTGATCGGAATGATCCCATCAAATGGCGCGCCATCAATTGTAACGGTTACTGCTTTTTCTTCGATCTTAAGAACTGTACCTTTTACGTGTTCTCCCACCTGGAAGTCACGGTTTTCCATTTCGTTCATTTCCTCAGACATCAGTAGCCCTCCTTCACAAACTATCCACTTCTTATTTTATTCGAATTCTCTAATAAAAACAAAAATAATCACTTTTTAATTGCTATTTTCATCCAGAAGCTTCTGAATCGCAGCCATGATAGCTTCAGTCACTTCGTCCGGCGTAGCTTTACGCTCTCTGTAAGGTTCCATCGAAATCGGTTCACCGAAAACGACCTTCACTTTTCTGAATGCTTTATAAGGCCCAATAATGGCACACGGCACAACGTCTGCATTTCCTCGCAATGCAAAAAATCCAGCTCCGCTCAACCCTTTTTTCAATATACCATCGCTCGATCGAGTGCCTTCTGGAAACAACCCAACCACTTCACCGCTTTTCAATATTTTCAACGCTGTGCGCATCGCTTCTCTGTCGCTCATGCCTCTCTTTACTGGAAATGCATTTACTTTTGGCAGCAATGCGCCAAGAATGGGCACATTGAATAATTCCTCTTTTGCCATAAAATGTACTGTCCTTGGTGCTGTCATGCCGACAACAGGCGGATCAAGTGCATGGATATGGTTTGAACAAAGAAGAATTCCACCGTCTTTCGGGAAATTTTCATGCCCGGTGACTTCGAAACGATAAACCGGCATCAATGCCGTCTTCACCAAAGTTTTGCCGAATGCGTATAAATTCACCTTAAGCCATCCTTTCTTCAGCCAATTTTAATATCTCTTGAGCTGCTTCTTGGATCAGCATATGGGTGGTATCCATATAGATAGCATCTGCTGCCTGTTTTAGCGGCGACACTTCACGCTCCGAGTCCATTTTATCGCGCAGAGCGATTTCTTCTTGCAGCTCTGCAAGTGGTGTATCAATGCCGCGCGCTCCGTTATCTGTAAAACGGCGCATCGCCCGTTCTTCGACCGTGGCAGACATGAACACTTTCAATGCCGCGTTTGGCAACACGTCCGTCCCGATGTCCCGTCCGTCCATAACAACGCCTCTGTTTTCTGCCAATTGGCGCTGCAATTCAACCATACGTTCACGAACAAGGGCATGTGCCGACATTTCCGACACAGCTTTCGTAACTTGTTGGGTGCGGATTGCCTCCGTCACTTCTTCCCCGTCCAAAAATACTAACTGTCCATTCTCAGAAGGTTGAAGGTCAATTTGCGTGCGAAGTAAAAGCTCCCCCGCCTCTTCATTGCTTGCCATATTGATGCCTTCGTTTATCGCTTTCAATGTAATGGCACGATACATCGCGCCCGTATCGATATAAATATAGCCTAATTTTTCAGCTACTATTTTTGCTATAGTACTTTTCCCTGCCGCTGCAGGGCCATCAATTGCGATTTGTATTGGATTCGTCAAAAATGTCACCTCATCATAAGTATTCAACATATTTTAACACAAGAAAAGCGGAAACGGACGTTTAGATTCGACAGGCGTAAGACGGGTCGGCGAAGCGGCGTTCTTTGCCGCACAGCCGGCACGACTTACGTCCCGAGAATCTGTCCGTTGGAGCCTAGACACAAGAAAAGCGGAAACGGACGTTTAGATTCGACTGTAGTAAGACGAGTCGACACAGCGGCGTTCTTTGCTGAATTGTAAAAAGCTATTTCGTAAAGTCAGCTGTGCGACTTTTACGAAATAGCTTTGACTGCATGTTGATAACATACGAAGCACTAAGGGTGCAGTGATGTATGGTCATGATAATGACTCAAACTCAATTGATGAGCTTGTTTGACTTTGCGCAAGCCAAACCACCATAAAAACATCATGAACGGGATGACGCCGTATGACCAAGATGTATTCAAATACAAAATTCCATTATACGCCAAATGCAGGGTGGTTGACCCAGTGAATGCTAGTAGGAGCCACTTGCGTTTGTTACCACCGGAAAATTTCGCTTTGCCTATATAATACCCCATGACCACTCCGAATAATGCATGGCTTGAAACGGGTAAAAACGCCCGCAAAAACGCCGTCTGCATACCGAACTCCAACAAATACAAAATGTTTTCGACAGTAGCGAAACCAAGAGAAACACTTGCGCCATACAAAATCCCATCATAAGGATCTTCAAAATCGATATGGCGGTAAACAGCGATTATTAAAACGAGCCATTTAAAAAACTCTTCAATAATACTTGGAAAAAAGACTTTCTGCGCAAACACGCTGGAAAAAACGCCTTCTACATCAAAGACATATTGAATAAACAAAATAGGAAAAGTCAGGACCGCTCCATAAATAAAACACTGAAATAGTAATTTGGAAGGTTCTTCCGCAAAATCATCGCGCAAATAAAAGTAACTGAATAACGCCAGGCTCGGAGCAATCGCAACAGTTAATAAAATTATCATATGGATGCTCCTTTGCAGAGTTTGCTTTTATTATAGCATAATCATATGGGAATTTTTAGCATATTTATTTTTTATACTTCTTACTTTACAAAAGCGTCTGGCGCTATTGTTTCTGATGTCGAAAGTAAGACCGCCAATTTAATGCGGGCTTTTTTACTGTCATAATCGCCGCCCAATAACACACCTTTTTGCATCAAATCGTGTGCGCTACCCAGGTAGCCATAACTTGGATAAACCAGACCTTCTTCTGCACTGGTTGTCAATAATACGACGACTCCCTTTGCGATGGCTTTTTCGATTGCTTCCACCATATAAGGAGAGACTTGGCCGCGGCCAGCCGCTTCCAAAACGATGCCCTTTGTGCTGCCTTGCAACAGCAAATCGATGAGCAGACCGTCCTGACCGGAAAAACATTTGAGAATATCAATTCGCGGGATCACATTGCCCATTTGTTTCACTTCGCGATCGATCGGTTTTTGATAAACACTGACAACATCATTATCAATGATTCCCAAATACCCATGTCCGAATGAATCAAAGCCTTGCAGATTGCTCGAGTGAACCTTTTTGACGTATTTCGCAGAGTAAATCCGTTCATTAAAGACCACCACGGTGCCGACACCTCGCAACGTCTGGTCTACAGATACATAAATCGAGTTTCTCAGATTGGAATAAACATCGGTGCCGACATCATCCGGTGAACGCTGGGATCCTGTGACAACGATTGTCCGCTGGTCGTCGATCGTCAAATCCAAGAAATAAGCCGTTTCTTCTAACGTATCAGTGCCGTGAGTGACAACGATCCCATCGACCGTGTCATCGGCCAATTCCGTTTCAATCGCTTGTTTCAGCACTTCCCATTCGTTAAATCCAATGTGCATGCTCGGAAGTTGGAAGACGTCAATCACATTCACTTCAATTTCTTCCGGCAATTGACATAATGCCGCTAGCTCTTTGCCTGAAATCGCTCCGGACTTCAACAAACCTTTCGATATTTCCCTGCTGGCAATTGTTCCGCCAGTCGTGAGTAATGATACTTTCTTCTTCATGAACATCGCTCCTTATGAGTTATATTTTACACGAATTTACATAGTGGATATAGCCGATTGCCAACAAAAATAAAAAAGAAGCTGCACTTATTGTGCACCTTCCTTTCCAGCTATACTTTCGGCAATCAATCCTCCATGAAAGCGGCCATTTTCAATGAAGATCTCATTTGCGTTATTGCCAGCTGCAATTACACCCGCAATATACAGGCCCTCTACTTCAGTTTCCATCGTCGCTTCATTGATAATTGGGCGTCCGGATTCCCCATCAATTGAAATCCCCATCTTTTTCAAAAATTCATGATCTGGATGATAGCCGATCATTGCAAAGACGAAATCATTTGGGATTCGTTCTTTCGTGTCGTTTACTGTCATTTCGACTTCCGTGTCCATAATTTTGTCGACCAACGAGTCAAACAGCATCGTGATTTCTCCGTTGCGGACCAACCCGTCGAACTCCGGTAAAATCCAAGGCTTGATGCTTTTAGAATAACTGGTGCCGTGATAGGAAACGGTGACGCGCGCTCCCGCTTTATGCAATTCAAGCGCTGCATCGACAGCAGAATTTTTACCACCTATTACGAGTACATCCTGGTCGAAGTATGGATGTCCTTCTTTAAAATAATGCATGACTTTTGGCAAGTCCGCTCCTTCAATCACCAATTTGTTCGGGTTGTCGTAATAACCTGTAGCCGTAATGACATATTTCGCCGAATACATCTCTTTTGTGGTAGTGACCGTAAAGCGCTCTTGCTTCTCTACTGCAAGAACCGTTTCGAACGGATGCACTTCTATTCCACTGCGCTTGACGACTTCCCGGTAGTAGACCAGTGCTTGGTTGCGCTTCGCTTTGCGGTCTTCCGTAATAAATGGAATATCGCCGATTGACAATTTTTCACTAGAACTGAAAAAAGTTTGGTGCGTCGGGTAATTGTATATGGCATTGACGATATTGCCTTTTTCAATAACAATCGGGTGCAAGCCGATTTTTTTGATAGCAATGGCCGCCGCTAAGCCGCAAGGACCGCCACCAATAATTACAACATCTGTTTTTATCATTTAAATCTCTCCCGCTGTCCGTCTCTCTAATAAGCATAGTGGATTTCCATGCCTTCTGCCAGTGGGATACTCACCGCTTTGCAATCGGATAAACCGAGATGAGATGATACTCAGGATCAGCTCCTAATCGCATTGGAAGTTTTGTCGTGCCGAAACCATTGCTGATCAACTGCACAACACCATCCACTTCTTCAGTGCGCCCTTTTCGATAAACCCCAAGTTTTCCTAAACGAATTTGACCACCGTGCGTGTGTCCAGCCAATGCAAAATCTATTTTGTAAAGGCTGCGGACTTTTTTAAAAACAAAAGGGGTATGGGAAACAAAAATGACCGTGTCCTGTTTACCCACTTCCTCAAAGGCTTTTTCAATCGACTGTTTTTGATAAGCGAAATAATCGATGCCCACCAGCCTTAAGTGGTCCTGACCAAATAACGCAACCGACTCATCTTCCAATACCTTGATGTCGTATTTCGCAAAAAGCTGCCGAAGTTTTTTCTCATCCATCTCCCGATCATTGTTTCCCCAGACAAAATAGACTGGCGCTAGTCGGCTCAAAGTTGCCAAATTCGCTTCGACACGTTCCCACGGAACTCCCCCTTCGATTAAATCTCCGCCGATCACAATGATATCCATAGGGAAATGGAATAGTTCTTCCGAAACAGTTCTTCGATGTATATCCGAGATAAACAACATCTCAAAAGGCCGGAAATGCTTGGATGCCGCAAGGCCGATTGTTTGCCTGCGCAAGTTTACGCCAAAAGCGTTCCACACCATATAAAGAGGCAGACTAGCCGCAATCAATAGTCCTCCGACTAATAACTTATTCATACAACTCTTTTCCTTTCCATGAATAAAGAGGCATAAGCAAAATGCCGCCTATGCCTCTTTATAGGTAATCACTAGCTTAATCTTCCGCAATATCCAATACCCGGAATCCTGACTTTTCAAGCTCTTTCAAGAATTTTTCTAAATTGTTTTTCTTCTTGATCTTCAAAACAATTCTCCGAATCAGCTTTTCACTTTCATCAAACGTAACAAGCGAAATGACGGATTCTTTGTATTTTTCGATAATGTCTCCAAGGCGTCCGATACGCCCTTCGGATTCAATTGAAGTAAACGTAATGCGAATTCCATCAGATTGCATACCAAAAGCGCTTTCCAATTGGTTCATCACATCATAGCGGGTGATAATACCAAGAAATTCGTTATCTTCCACAACCGCGATGATTGGGAAATCGTTCAATTCAACAATCGCCTTTTCAAAAACATCGTTGATGCTAAGGAATACATCTTGGTTAACCATTACATCTTGGACTTTCGTCGATGTCAAGAAATCTTCTTTGCTCATGTTTGAACGGAAAAAATCACGATAACCATGGAACCACGTAAAAATTCCTTTGAATTCCAATCCATCAATAACAGGCAACGCATCAATTCCGTGCTCTTCTAAAAGTTCGAATCCTTTTTGGACTGAATCTCCAGGTTTTACTGTAAGACATTTTTCTTTTTTTACCATTACACTTTTCACGAACATCCATTTCACCTCTACCTTATACTTTTAACTCTTCTGTATTCTTCGACAATCGAATCAATATGTCCTGTATTAAGGCAGAACTAACGTAGATCCAGCTGTAATTTCATTCGAAGTCAAACCGTTCGCAGCTTTGATTTTTTCGACGCCTTCTGTTGCACCAGCACCGCCATACGTATTGACGGCAATACGGTATAACGTTTCACCCGCTTGAACAGTATGTGTTTTCGATGCTGCAACTGGTGCAGGTGGTGCTTCTTGTTCCGGTTGTTCGGCAGCTTGTGCGTCCTGTTTTTCCGCTTCAGCTTGCGCGGTCTTTGTTTCAGCTTGTTCTTTTTCAGTCGCTGCTTTTTCCGCTTCTTTCTTGCTTGCAGCTTCTGCCGCTTGTTTTTCAGCCGCTTCTTTTGCGGCTTCTGCTTCTGCTTCTGCTTCTGCTTCTGCATTTTCTTCTTCCGCGATAACAGGAACTAACGGTGCGTCAGGAATTGTGGATTCCATACTTACTTCGTTGCTCGATGGACT
>JBFIXY010000049.1:0-9052 GCA_041605655.1 Planococcus sp. (in: firmicutes)
CACTGCCGCTTCTACAAGATCGCGGACCATCGATTCAACATCACGGCCGACATAGCCGACTTCCGTAAATTTTGTAGCTTCCACTTTCACGAACGGAGCACCCGTCAATTTAGCGATGCGCCGTGCAATCTCGGTTTTACCGACGCCTGTTGGTCCGATCATCAAAATGTTTTTCGGAATCACTTCATCGCGTAGCTCATCGTCCAACCGGCTTCTCCGGTATCGATTGCGCAATGCAATCGCAATTGAACGTTTTGCATCTTTCTGGCCGACAATGTAACGGTCCAAGTGTTCCGTTATTTGTCTCGGAGTTAAATCTTGCTGTTTTTTCATTTTGACAGCTCCTCCACTACGATTTGATGGTTTGTATAAACACAGATATCCGCGGCTGTTTCAAGTGCCGACTGCGCAATTTCCGCTGCTGTCATTTGGTCGCCAGCGTATTTTTTCAATGCGCGTCCAGCAGCTAACGCATAATTACCGCCAGAACCGATCGCTAGGATGCCGTCATCCGGTTCGATCACTTCGCCTGTACCTGACACCAACAAAAGCTCATTGCGGTCCATGACGATCAGCATCGCTTCTAGCTGGCGCAACATCTTATCGCCGCGCCATTGCTTTGCAAGTTCAACTGCCGACCGCTGCAGGTTGCCATTATACTCTGTCAACTTTCCTTCGAACATCTCGAATAATGTAAATGCATCAGCAACAGACCCTGCGAATCCGGTCAGTACCTTGCCGTCATACAAGCGACGTACTTTGCGAGCAGTGTGCTTCATGACCACTGCATTGCCGAAAGTTACTTGGCCATCTCCTGACATAGCGCATTCGCCATTATGCTGTACTGCAAATATCGTTGTAGCATGGAATTGCTCCATTTCAAAATCCTCCTCTTTAAGCTCGTGGATGGCTGTTTAAATATGTTTTTCGTAAATGTTCTTTTGTAACATGCGTATAAACTTGAGTTGAACTCAGGTGGCTATGGCCCAGCAATTCCTGTACCGTGCGCATATCAGCCCCGTTATTCAATAAATGCGTTGCAAACGTATGGCGGATCATATGGGGGTAAATCGCTGAATTGATTGAAGCTTTTTTCATGCATTCACTAAGGATATGCCGCACACCTCGATCAGTGAGCACATCCCCTCTGCTATTCACAAACAAACCCTGATGTTCTCGGTTCTTCATCAGTTTAGGACGAATTTCCTCGATGTAAAGTTCCAGCGCATCATGGGCAAATTGACCGTATGGAATGTAGCGTTCTTTTCGGCCTTTCCCCATGACTTTTACAATTTGCATCGTGCGGTCCAAATCTTGCATCCGTATTGATACACATTCACCGACTCGCATCCCCGTTGCATAGAGCAATTCAAGCAATGCCATATTGCGCAACGACAAGTTATCATCGCCTTGCACTGCACGGAATAAAACCTCTAGTTCTTCCTCATAGAAGAATTGAGGCAGCCGCTCCTCTTTTTTCGGATGAAATAAAGAGCGAAATGCCGCTTCACTTAAACCGAATTCACGGCTTCCGTATTTAAAGAACGAGCGAATTGAAGAAATTTTTCGGGATATTGTCGTGCGTGATAATTTCTCTTCATATAATTTCGTTACATAGTTTCGTGCGTGCAAATACTCGATCGTCGTCAAGTCAGACGCACCTTCCCTTTCCAAGAACAGAAAAAAATCCTCCAGATCTTTTTCGTAATGGCGGACGGTGTGTTCCGAATAATTCTTCTCTAATTGAATGTAGGCCATAAAAGATTGAAGCATGTCTCGTTTATCCATCAATGAACCCACCTTTTTTGCAAATACAAAAGCCTCTAAATTATAACAACATTTAGAGGCTTTAATCAATTAAACAGTCACTGTATTCATATAATTTTGAATTGATTCCAACGCACGGTTTGCGTGGCGTTCAGCACGTTCTTGCTTCGACTTGATCCGGACGCCAAGGTCTGGGAACAACCCGAAGTTGACGTTCATCGGCTGGAAGTTTTTGCTGTCCGCTTCGGTGATATAGCGAGCCATGCTTCCTAAAGCCGTTTCTGCCGGCAAGACGATCAAATCTTCATCAAGCGCCAATTTCGCAGCATTGATGCCTGCAAGCAACCCGCTGCCTGCTGATTCAACATAGCCTTCGACGCCAGTCATTTGACCTGCGAAGAAGATGCTTGGGTTTGAGCGAAGCTGATAAGTCGGCTTCAACACAGTCGGCGAGTTGATAAATGTATTTCTGTGCATAACTCCGTAGCGCACGATTTCAACATTTTCCAAGCCCGGAATCATTCGCAAGATTTCTTTTTGTGCTCCCCATTTCAAATGCGTTTGGAAGCCTACAATGTTGTAAAGTGTTCCGGCTGCGTCGTCTTGACGGAGCTGGACTACCGCATAAGGAATCTTGCCAGTTTTCGGATCTTCAAGACCGACCGGTTTCATCGGACCGAACGTTAAGGTTTTGTCGCCGCGCGCAGCCATTACTTCGACTGGCATACAGCCTTCAAAATAGATCTCTTTTTCGAATTCTTTTAATGGCACGACTTCCGCTTCAACTAATGCTGTGTGGAAACGCATGAACTCTTCTTCTGACATTGGACAGTTCAGGTATGCCGCTTCCCCTTTGTCGTAGCGGGATTTCAAATATACTTTATCCATATCGATGCTGTCTTTTTCAACAATTGGTGCCGCTGCATCATAAAAATACAAATAATCTTGGCCAGTCAAGTCACGGATTTTTTCCGCTAATGCCGGTGACGTTAATGGACCCGTTGCAATAATCGTAATGCCTTCCGGAATTTCAGTCACTTCTTCGTTGATCACTTCAACGAGTGGGTGGTTACGCACTTTGTCTGTGACCATGCCAGCGAATTCATGACGGTCAACCGCCAATGCGCCGCCTGCAGGAACAGAAGCTTTGTCCGCTGATTCAATGATGACCGAATCCAATTTGCGCATTTCTTCTTTGATGACGCCGACTGCATTCGTTAAGTTATTGGCGCGCAACGAGTTGCTGCATACCAATTCTGCAAATTTGTCTGTGTGGTGAGCTGGCGTCTGTTTTACTGGACGCATTTCGTAAAGACGGACGTTGACGCCTCGCTTCGCTACTTGCCATGCCGCCTCGCTTCCTGCAAGACCGGCTCCGATGATGTTAACATATTTTGTCATTTCATAAACACCTCTATTAATTATTGAACTTCTTCTTTGTAATCACAGTTCGTACACGTGATTTGAACGCCTTTTTTCACTTTCTTCTCCACTAGCAGCTCGCTGCATTTTGGACAAGGCCGTTCGATCGGCTTATCCCATGATACAAATTCGCATTCCGGATAGCGGTCGCAACCATAGAAGATTCGACGCTTCTTGCTCTTCCGTTCAACGATTTCGCCTTTTTTACAAGTCGGGCACGTTACGCCGATATGCTTGACGATGGCTTTTGTATTGCGGCATTCCGGGAAATTACTGCATGCCATGAATTTGCCGTATCGTCCAAGCTTATAAACCATCGGTGAACCACAAAGTTCGCAATCTTCACCAGCAGGTTCATCCTTGATCTGCACTTTTTCCATTTCGTTTTCAGCCACTTCAACGTGTTTTGCGAAATCCTGGAAAAATGCATCGATAATTTTGCGCCAGTCAATTTCGCCTTCTTCAACACTATCCAAATCGTGTTCCATTTTCGCGGTAAACTCGATATTCAAAATATCCGGGAAAAATTCAAGCACTAGCGAATGAACGATTTCACCAAGTTCTGTTGGAATAAAGCGTTTCGCATCAAGCGCTACATAACCGCGTTTTTGAATCGTATCCAGCGTTGGTGCATACGTGGATGGACGGCCTATTCCGAGCTCTTCCAGCGTTCGCACTAGGCGGGCTTCAGTAAAGCGCGGCGGCGGCTGTGTGAAATGTTGCTTCGGTTCGATGCCGACAGCTTTTACAATATCACCTTCTGCCATTTCAGGCAAAATATTATCTTTGTCATCCGTCTGGTCATCAGTTCCTTCAATATAAAGCTTCATGAATCCAGGAAACTTCACTTGCGAACCGTTTGCACGAAATACCGCTTCACCGTTCTGCAATTCGGCCATTACCGTATCAAGAACGGCTGGAGACATCTGACTTGCCACAAAACGATCCCAAATCAATTTGTACAGACGGTACAAATCACGGGATAAAATACTTTTCATGGATTCTGGTGTACGCATAACACTTGTGGGACGTACTGCTTCGTGAGCATCTTGGGATTTCGATGATTGTTTAGCAGCTGTTGTCTTTGTCGCGTAATCATTGCCATAATTTTCATTGATGAAATCGAGCGCATCTTTTTTAGCCGTGTCTGAAATACGAGTTGAGTCCGTACGCATATACGTGATTAAACCGGTAATGCCTTCTTTGCCGACTGCGATACCTTCGTATAATTGTTGGGCGAGCATCATCGTCTTTTTCGCACGGAAATTCAATTTGCGGGCAGCCTCTTGTTGGAGGGATGAAGTTGTAAAAGAAGGGGAAGGATTTCTCTTTCTTTCCTTTTTAACAACGCGGTTTACATTGAAATCGTCGCCTTTGATCGTCGACATCACAGCTTTGACGTCTTGTTCGTTCTGCAACTTCATCTTTTCTTTTACGTTGCCGTAGAACTGAGCTTCAAATTTCTTTTTCGCTTTTTCGAATTCACCCGTTATGGACCAGTATTCTTCCGGTTCGAAATTTTTGATTTCGTTTTCACGGTCGATGATCAAACGCAGTGCAACGGATTGTACACGTCCAGCCGACAAGCCTTTTTTGACTTTCTTCCAAAGCAGCGGACTGATGCTATACCCAACCAAACGGTCAAGAATGCGGCGCGCCTGCTGCGCATCCACTAAATCCATATCGATTTTACGGGGATGCTTGAATGATTCTTTAATCGCATCTTTCGTAATTTCATTGAACACAACGCGGCAATCTGACTCTTGGTCAACGCCTAATGCATTCGCCAAATGCCATGCAATTGCTTCCCCTTCGCGATCCGGGTCAGCCGCGAGAAAGACTTTCTTCGCTTTTTTCGCTTCTTTTTTCAAATCTTGTAAAATTGGTCCTTTTCCCCGGATCGTTATATAACGGGGTTCGTAATTATTTTCAACATCCACACCCATTTGGCTTCGGGGCAAATCACGCAGATGGCCGAGCGAAGCCCGGACTTTGTATTTCTTGCCTAAATACCTTTCAATTGTCTTCGCCTTTGCAGGCGACTCAACAATGACCAAAAAATCCGCCATGACTATTCCTCCTCGTAGAGGTTTCTTAAATTATCTAAAAGAATTACCTGTTGCAAAATGTATAACAGATTTTACCGGATTGCAAGGCTTTTCATTTTACTGAATTATTTTTCAACTCTCAATTGGCGATATTCATCCAAAATTTGATAGCCGTTCCATACCGGTTTTGCGCCTTCTGAAATCAATTTATGAGGTCCTTCAGACAAGCCCGAAAAAATGCTCCCAGGCACCGCGAAAATGTCTTTTCCGTGGTCAAGCGCATGCTCAATCGTGCTCAGCGTACCGCTTTTCACTTGCGCTTCCGTTACGACGACACCTTGTGACAATCCACTTATAATGCGGTTGCGCATTGGAAAATTCCAGCGCTTTGGTTGCATATACGGCGGATATTCTGTAAGCGATAAAAATTTTTCTTCTATTATACTATTCAATGCAGCATTTTCTTTTGGATAGGGATGTAAAAATCCGCTGCCGGTGACCGCAATTGTTTCACCTCCGGAATTTATAGCAATTTCATGCGCCATTGCATCAGCTCCCTTAGCCAGACCGCTGACGATTAGAAAATCATGGTTTGCGAGAGTGGGCACGATAGTTTCCAACGCTTTCCGGGAATAGTCCGAAGCTTTTCTTGATCCGATTACGGCTATTTTTTGTGGCACGAGCAGCAGGTCTGTCCGGCCTTTGGCATAAAGAATGGCTGGCGGGTCTATAAGCTCCAGCAATGTTTTGGGGTAATGCGGGTGAAGAAAAGTGATGGGGGTTATTTGATGTCTTTCGTAGAGGCTTTTAAAAGGGATATCGAGCGCTTCTGTATAGGCTTTCTTTAAATTATTTGCTTGTTGTAATGTAATACTCAGCAAAAATGCAATTTCGACCGTACTTTTTCGGCTAAGCCTTGCCAAATCTTGATCGTTTTCCATAAGTTTTAACAAGCGGTTCAACGGTTTCGGGTATACATAATGCAGCGCTTGCAATCTGTGCAAAAACATTTCATCCATTCTATTCCTCCTCAATTTTCAGTAAAAAAAGAAGGCGCATCAGCAAGATGCGCCTTACTCTTATATTAATGTGTTTTGCAGCGATCGTACAAGCCATTTTCTTTAATAACTCGAATTAACGTTTCGCCGATTACGGATGGAGTTTCTGCAACTTGGATTCCAGCAGCGTTCATTGCTTTGATCTTGTCAGCAGCAGTTCCTTTTCCTCCAGAAATGATGGCACCAGCATGGCCCATACGTTTTCCTTCAGGAGCCGTTTGTCCGCCGATAAAGCCGACAACCGGTTTAGTCATGTTTTCTTTAACCCACGCAGCAGCTTCTTCTTCAGCTGTTCCGCCGATTTCACCGATCATGACAACCGCATAAGTATCTTCGTCCTCATTGAATGCTTTCAAGACATCGATAAAGTTTGTTCCGTTAACCGGATCTCCACCGATACCAACAGCAGTCGATTGGCCAATGCCTTCTTGAGACAATTGGTGAGTTGCTTCATACGTCAAAGTACCTGAACGGGAAACAACGCCAACGTGACCTTTTTTGTGGATATAGCCAGGCATGATACCGATTTTGCACTCTTCTGGAGTAATAACTCCAGGACAGTTCGGTCCAACTAGGCGAGTTTTCTTGCCTTCCATATAACGTCTCACTTTAACCATATCCAAAACTGGAATGTGTTCAGTGATGCAGATCGCCATATCAAGTTCAGCTTCAACCGCTTCAAGAATTGCATCAGCTGCAAAAGGAGCCGGTACATAAATTACAGAAACGTTTGCTCCTGTAGCTTTAACTGCATCTTCAACCGTGTTGAATACAGGTACGCCTTCAACTTCAGTGCCACCTTTGCCCGGAGTTACCCCAGCAACGATTTTAGTGCCGTATTCCAGCATTTGCTTTGTATGGAAAAGGGCAGTTGACCCTGTAATTCCCTGTACAAGCACTTTCGTGTCTTTGTTAATGTATACGCTCATTTTTGTCCCTGCCCTTCTTAGCCTACAAGTTCTACGATCTTTTTAGCGCCATCTGCCATTGTGCCAGCAGCGACGATATCAAGACCTGATTCGTTCAGCAGTTTTTTGCCAAGTTCAACGTTTGTTCCTTCAAGACGAACAACAAGAGGTACGTCCAAGCTAACTTCTTTAGCCGCTTGAATAACGCCTTCAGCAATAATATCGCATTTCATGATTCCGCCGAAAATGTTAACGAAGATTCCTTTTACATTCTTATCAGAAAGAATGATTTTGAATGCTTCCGTTACTTTCTCAGCAGTCGCACCGCCCCCAACGTCAAGGAAGTTAGCGGGTGTTCCGCCGTAATAGTTGATCGTGTCCATTGTTGCCATAGCAAGTCCGGCGCCGTTAACCATACAGCCGATGTTCCCATCTAAAGAAATGTAGCTCAAGTCATACTTGGAAGCTTCGATTTCTTTTGCATCTTCTTCGTCGTAGTCGCGCATTTCCATGATGTCCTGGTGACGGTAAAGAGCGTTTGCATCAAAGTTGAATTTCGCATCCAATGCTACTACTTGTCCGTCTCCTGTTACTACCAATGGATTGATCTCAACGATTGCAGCATCTTTTTCAACATAAGCCTGGTATAGGCCCATCATCAATTTAGCTGCTTTGTTGACAAGCTTCGCAGGAATGTTCATGTTGAACGCCATGCGACGTGCTTGGAAACCAGTCAAGCCGACAACCGGGTCGATTTCTTCGTAGAAGATACGTTCCGGAGTGTTTGCTGCTACTTCCTCAATGTCCATTCCGCCTTCTTCAGAACCCATAAGAGTTACACGTGAAGTTTCGCGGTCAAGAACTAAACCAAGATAGTATTCTTTTTCAATGCTGCTTCCTGCTTCGATATACAGGCGTTTAATCTCTTTACCTTCAGGACCAGTCTGATGTGTAACAAGCACTTTTCCAAGTAGCTCTTTCGCATAAGCGCGCACTTCATCCAAGTTCTTAGCAAGCTTAACGCCACCCGCTTTACCGCGGCCACCTGCGTGGATCTGGGCTTTTACCACAACAACATCAGTACCAAGTTCTTTTGCAGCTTTAACCGCTTCTTCCGGAGAAAAAGCAACATAGCCTTCAGGAACTGCTACTCCATATTGTTTTAGGATCTGTTTTCCCTGATATTCATGGATATTCATCTTTCGTCCTCCAATCAAACATCTGTATCGTAATTTTATTGCCTTTACCATTGTATTAAAGTTGCCATAAAATGTCCACAGTTGTCAGCTATACTGCAAAAACTTCAAATATTCACTTATTTACAAAGCTCATCAGTATTTTCCTAGACCATTGATTTTATAGGTTCGAATGTTTTTCGATGGATGGCACATGGACCGAATTGTTCGAGTGCCTTTAGATGGTCTTTTGTGCCGTAGCCGGAATGCTTCGAAAATCCATAAGCCGGATACAATTCCGAATAATCGTCCATGATGGCGTCGCGAGTCGTTTTTGCCAAGATGGAAGCTGCAGCAATGCTCAAGCTTTTCGCATCACCTTTAATAATCGATTCACAGTGGATTCCCACATCCAACATCATGGCATCCGCCAATATAACGTGCGGTGCCGGATCGAGGTCAAGTGCCGCTTGCGACATCGATGACTTTGTCGCTTGATAAATATTGAGCTCATCAATTTTCTCTGGCGGCTGTATATGTACGGCGTAGCTTACAGCATGCTCTTTGATAAGCTGAGCCAGTTGCAGACGTTTTGCTACTGGAATTTTCTTCGAGTCGTCCAAGCCAATCAACGCACTGCAATCATCCGGCAAAATAACCGCAGCCGTGACGAC
>JBFIXY010000050.1:0-9019 GCA_041605655.1 Planococcus sp. (in: firmicutes)
CGAATGGTCCCGGGCAGCTGCAAATGGACAGCATCCGTGCGCTCGGCATTGAAACGTATTTCAACGTCATTCTAGTCTCCGGTATAGAAGGAATCGCTAAGCCCGATCCGCGGCTGTTTGAAAAAGCGTTGTCGGCTTTGAGCATAAAAGCGCATGAAGCGCTGTATATCGGCGACCATCCGGAAAATGATGTGGCGGCTGTTCAAGCAGTCGGGATGAAAGCTGTTTGGGTGGAAAATCCGTATGGCCATGCGCCTAATGCTGATTTTACAATAAGGCATTTACAAGAACTGCCTGCGCTCATTGCAGCTGATGCAATTACCATTACCGGATTTAAATTGCAGTATGCTGAAGAAATCATTGCGCTTTTTTATGACACGGTCCATTCGGTCAATGCGGCGGATTATTCGCCGGAGCAGCTTGCTGCGTGGGCGCCCAAAGCGCTGCAGCAAGAATTGGTTGAGCGATGGGGTGATTCGCTTGCTCACAACAACACGTACGTCGCTTGGAAAGGCGGCATCATTGTCGGATTCTCTGATTTGGCGGCGAACGGCAAGTTGGACCGTCTTTATATTCATAAAGATTACCAGCGGCAAGGCGTTGCGAACAGATTGCTCGAGAAAATCGAACACGAAGCGCGCCATCAGCAAGTAAAAGAACTAACTGCTGACGTCAGCATCACAGCAAAGCCATTTTTTGAACGTCATGGCTTTTCCGTGGTCGAACCGCAAGTAGTTGAGCGTTTTGGGGTGCAATTAAGAAATTACCGTATGAGTAAGATATTGTGATGCTGAATGAACGATTACGTTACGTGAGGGGATTGAAGAAAGTTCATATGGAAATTAAGACACAGCGGTTACGTTTAGTAGTTTGTACACCAGGAAATTATAACGATTTTGCAGCACATTACAATATGGGGCCGCACATCAATATGTTTGTAGCAGAATTGGAAAATGAGCCCGAACGATTAGGTTGGGGTGTTTGGATGATTGTGCACAGTGAAAGCGGTAAAACCATTGGCGATGCAGGTTTTAAGGGACGACCTGACCGTATAGGCGTAGTTGAAATCGGCTACGGGATTGTAGCAGAAGCGCAGAACCAGGGTTTTGCAACGGAAGCGGTCAAAGGACTTGTTGACTGGGCATTCCAGACGGGTGAAGTGGTGAAAGTCATTGCTGAATGTGCGAAGGACAATAATGCATCGATAAAAGTCTTGGAAAAGGTGGGCATGCACCAAACAGGAACAGAAGGTGAGTTGCTATTTTGGGCACTTGAGAAGGATGAGCAGAAATAAGATAATACGTACCCCTAAGTGTGAGAGTGAAATGCGCTAAAACCTAAGGTGTAAGCACATACCTTTTAAAATAAAAGACGAAAAGAGCCGCTTGGATTAATGAAAATCCAAGCGGCTTTAAATTTACTTGAATGATGCTGTTTTGCTTTAGAATATCTCTATGTTTGGAAAAAACCCGCCTGTCCTTTTATGGAGAGGCGGGTTTCACTATTAGTTTGAGAAGAATGCTCCATAGTAACGGCTGAAAGCTACTGCGAAATCACCGCGTGTAACTTGCTGTGCCGGTGCAATTGAAGCGTTGATCGTTGGTGTTAAATCATATGGTCCTTGAGTAACTGTGAACTGTGCATTTAAGATATTCAAGTCCAATGCCAATTGTACATATCCTTTAAGGTGAGCTGGAATAGCTGATTGGTCACTGATCGAGATGCGTTCGTTATTGTACTGAACCGTTACATTTCCTGTAAATGCTTCAGCTTGCTTTTGCAATCCTAAGCTTTGTACAAGTGAGTAAGCAAGTTCAGCTTTAGTTACAGTGCCTTTAGAATCAAAGCTGCCGTTCGAGCGAAGCTCCATAACGCCTTTTGAGTTCTGGTTGTAATCACGGAAAGCTGCGCCTTTAGAAAGGACTGCTGCTGCATAAGGAGCAGTTTCCCCTAGATCAGCGAAGTTTGCTACAGACGTCAAGTTCTGGCGAATTTCAGCTCCCATTACCAAATAAGTAGCTAAGTCAGCGCGAGTTAATTTTGCATCTGGCTTAAAGTGGCCGTTTGAATACGAATCGATCAGTTTGTTTTCGATACCCATTGCAATTGCAGCTTCAGCAGGGTGACCTGCAATATCAGTAGCGCCAGTAATGCCGCTTACTTTCGTAAAAGCAATCGAGCCTTTTACTGTTTCTGGCACTGCCAGTCCTACAGGATTTGCAGCATTTCCACGAAGTCCACGTACTTCAAGTTTCCATGTGCCGGCTTTCGGGTTGTTAACGATTACTGTACGTTCATAAGTAATCGGGAACAATAAGCTGATTCCTGAACTGTATTCTGTGCCATCAGGAGAGATCAACACCAAGTTTACAGGGTTTCCAGTTTCTCCAAGAAGACCTTGAGCATTCGCTTTAGCGAAAACAGTAGATAATCCTTCTTCTACTTTGAAGCTATGTTGTGTGCTTGTAGACAGCGTGTAATCTACTGCAAAGTCTTCCATTGTTCTTTCTGAAGCAACGTTCGCGTTAAATTCTTTTGTGCTGTTCAACGTAGCGCCGTAAGAAGTGCCGTTCAGGATACTTTCTACTGCTGCATAAGCATTCACATAACCAGCGCCAACTTCCCAAGTATCATAGCCTGGCATATTGGTAGCTGTTTGCTGCAATAAAGTTTTCACTTTCGCAGGAGATAAAGTTGGGTCTGCTTCTAGTAACAATGCCACAATACCAGCAGCATGCGGTGTTGCCATAGATGTCCCGCTCATGACGGTATAGTACGGCAAATGTGCAGGTTCTAGTGTTTCAAGATCTTCTTGAGCTGCTAAAGAAGTTACGGGTGATACCGTGCGTGTTGAAACGATATCAACACCTGGTGCTACGAATGTCGGAGCGTCTGTCCAAGTCCAAGATTTTCCGTCCATGTCGAATGTTCCACCAACACCTGGAGTTCCACGTGAAGAGAAATCAGCTAGCGTGCCATCTTTTTCACCAGCGCCGACTGAAATGACCCATGGAGCTTTTGCGTAAGGGTTATGCGTGTTTTCAGCAGGACCTGCGTTGCCCGCTGCGAATAGTACAACGATTCCACGGTCATGCGCTTTTTTGCTGGCAACGTTGATTGGTGCGTTTGGATCGAAGTCGCCTGAAGAACCCCATGAGTTCGTGATAACGCGGATATTGTATTCTCTTTGGTGGGTGATCGCGTAATCGAATCCACCAATACCATCAAGAACGAATAATGCGCCGCCTGATCCGTATCCGATCAAGTCTGCTCCAGGAGCAGCGCCTTCATACTTGCCGCCAGACAATGTGCCTGTGCCGCCAACAGTACCGGCAACGTGCGTTCCGTGGCCTGAATTCGTGTCAGTGTTTGCAACGTTTTCTGTATAAGAGATTGGAACAAATCCAGTGCCTTGCAAATTCGTTGTGCCTAACACGTTTTGAACGAGGTTTCTGCCAAGTTCTAAATCTTTATGTGTGCCATCGACGCCGCTGTCATTAATGACAACACCAACATTTTCACCTGAGAAAGGGAAGCCGCCGTTGCGTTTTTGGAAATCTTTGTCGTTTTGCACTTTATCGACACCAGTGATAGCTGAAGCGTCTGCATTGAAATAAGTTAATTTTTCATTCAAGTAAACCGATTGAACTTCTTCGTTTTGAGCAAGTTGTTCGACTTGCTGTTGTGTAGCAATTGCACCCATGATCGGCAAACTTTGCATTGTTACAGCAGAGTCAATGCCAAGTTCTTGGACCAATGACTTTTGTGCATCTGTCGGTTTGCCATCGCCCTTGAACGTAATGACGACTTGGGCAGTATTGCTTTTATCGAATGTTGACCATAGCTTCTCATCAACGACTGTCTTCGTAGTAGAAGTAAGATCTGTTGCTCCAGCAGGTAAGAATGCTGAGAAGATTAAAAAGAACATGGTGATTAATATGAATGCTTTTTTCATTTTCCAACCTCTTTTCAATTTTTTGGGTGCTACCTTAGTATTCAGTTTTGTTTGGAATCTAACCATTCTGCTCAAGGCGTATCTTTTTACTAAAGGTAGTAAATATTCGATAAAACCAAGGTTGTAGAAGTGAACCGCCTCTCTATTTTCAGAAAGGCGGAGATTTTATTTTTTTGATGAAACGGGTTGAGCCGTAATGTTCAATGATTGAACAGCCTCATAAGCATTTACATAGCCAGAACCAACTTGCCACGCCTCGTATCCGTTCATCGGTGTTGCGCTTTGCTGCAATGTGTTTTTCACTTCAGTTGGAGATAGGCTTGGATCAGCTTCAAGCAACAAGGCGATAATACCAGCTACATGAGGTGCAGCCATTGATGTACCGCTGAATGTCGTGTAATACGGCAAATGAGCAGGTGATATGCCCACTACATCTTTTGGTGCGCTAAGTGGTGCAAGTGGTGAAAGTGCTCGAGTTGAAATGATGTCGACGCCTGGAGCAGTAATTGTTGGCTGATCAACCCATTGGAACGTTTCGCCATCAATAGTCACCGTACCCCCTTTATCTTTTACGCCGCGTGAAGAGAAGCTAGCAAGTTGCTTGTTGCGATCGCCCGCTGCTACAGTAACGACCCATGGTGCTTTTTTGTAGTTACCGGAAATAGTTGATGCATTAGGACCGGAGTTACCAGCAGAGAATACTGTGATAATGCCGCGATCGTATAATTTCTTCGTAGCGATATTAATCGGGTTATTCGGATCAAAATCTGTATTTGAATCGCTTGAGTCTCCCCATGAGTTGGTGATGACACGGATATTGTATTCACGTTGATGCGTCAAAGCGTAATCAAAACCGCCGATTGTATCAAGAATGGCAATTCCTGCACCCGAACCATAACCGATCAAGTTCGCACCAGGAGCCACTCCTTCGTATTTACCTCCGGACATTGCGCCAGTTCCGCCAACAATGCCTGCCACGTGCGTGCCGTGACCTGAAGAAGTATCAGTGTTAGGAACATTTTCAAGATAAGTTACTGGCGCAAGACCGATTGTGCTGTTCAAGTTTGTGCTTGCCAAAACATTTTGCACTAAGTTGCGACCAAGCTCATGGTCTTTGTGTGTGCCGTCAACTCCGCTGTCGTTGACAACAACCCCAATATTTTTACCTGTTAGAGGAAAGCCGCCGTTCGCAGCTTGGATTGCTGCATCGTCTCTCAGCTTATCGACACCCGTGATAGAAGTCGAAGTTTCATTTTCATACGCTAACGGTGCATTAAAGTAAATCGACTGTACGCTTTCTTTTGAAGAGAGAGCTTCAATCTGCTGTGGCGTTAAAAGAGCACCCATGATTGGAAGGCTATTGAAAGTAATTCCTTTCTCGATGCCTAAGCCTTTCAATAACTGAAGATGTTCCGTCGTCACCTTTTCCGCATTCCGGAAAGCGATGATCACCTCGATTGGAGTGGAGCTTGCTTTGTTTAAGAGCATTGTCTCCAATACAGGGTCGATTGCCGTTCCTGCTGAAGCGGAAGCGGCTTGTCGGTTTGTGCTAGTTGGTTGGAAGACTAGCAGTAAAGTCATTACTAAAGCTATTGCGATGTACAAGCTTTTTTTCATGAAGTTCTCTCCTTTGGAAATCAGAATATTTTGTTTCATTAATCATGTCATAGGAGAGGGTAGACAACCATTCGCCATCGGGTGTATTTTAGCTAGTTAAAAAGGAGAACCCGGCTACTACTTAAGTAGTAACTGGGTTCTCCTTTTAATTTTTACAACAAGGGCACTAGTTTGTGTTGGACGGCATAGATTAAAGCTTGTGAGCGGCTTTTGACGTTTAACTTCTTAAAGATATTGCTCATATGGATTTTGACGGTTTTGTCACTGATAAACAAACGATCGGCGATTTCTTTGTTCGACAAGCCTTCGACAAGGCCGAGAAGCACTTCCATCTCTCTTGGAGTGAGTGAGTTGTCATCGGTTTTGTTGTCAGCTTGATGCAATGATAAAAGCTTCTTCGTCATGGCCGGCGGAATGACCGACTCGCCTTGGTTGACTAATCGGATAGCGGTGATCACTTCTTCAGAAGGTGAATCTTTCAGCAAATAGCCATTGGCTCCTTCGCGAATAGCCGCCATGAAATTTTCATCGTCTTTGTACATCGTCAGCACAATCACTTTGATATCCGGGTAATGGTGCCGAACCCATTTCGTCAATTCGATGCCATTCATCTCGGGCATGTTGATGTCCATTAAGATAACTGCCGGTTTAACTGTAGGAAGCATCGCTTGCAATTGCTTTGCACCAGTTGCTTCTCCAATTACTTTCATATCAGTTTCTTGTCCAATCATGGTTTTTAAGCCGTCTCTCAATATTGCGTGATCATCCACTAATATTACTTCTATCATTCCGATGTACCTCCTTGGAGTCCAGCTTTAGGAATTCGAACAAAAATTTCAGTACCGTTGTTTTGGTTGCTTTCTATTTGGAAAGTGGCGCCGACTTTTTCTGCATCTTCGTTCATTTGCAAAATACCGTAATGGGGTTCTTTCATCGCTGTAGTCATCGCTTCATATAAAGAAAAACCGACGCCGTCGTCTTTCACAGTTACTAAAATTTGATCTTTTTGGAAGTTCAGCAACACATTGACGTTTTTCGCTTGTGCATGTTTGATGCAATTATGCAGGCTTTCTTGAATGATGGAGAAAATCGCTTTTTCGATAATCAAATTTAGTTTCGGTTGGATGCCGCGACTTTCAAACGTGATATCCAGGTTCAAGGTTCTGTCCTTGTTCAGCTCGCCGATTTTGTTTTTAATCGCCATGTACAGACCGTGCTGTTCGGTTGGATAAGGACGCAGCGCATAAATGGAATCCCGAATTTCCTGCAGGGCACCTCGCAAAATATTGTTGCTGTCGTTGGTCAGTCTTTGGGCATCATCCGGATGTGTATGAATCTTCTTAGCGGCAGCATCAAACTTCATGACGGCTCCAGCCAATATTTGAGCGATGCCATCGTGGATATCATGTGCGATGCGATTGCGCTCTTCCAATAAAATCCGTTGCTCTTTTTCAGAGAAGAGCATTTGTGTTTTCAGGAAAATCGCTAATTGGTTAGCGATGGTTGAAATCGAATGAACATCTTCAACGATAAAACTGTTCGTACGAGTTTTCGCCATAATGAGGCATCCGACCAATTCGTTCTCGAAAATTAGCGGAGCAAACACGGCAGATTGAATCGCTGGATTGAAGCGGTGGGCCAATGGCGACAAGTGAATATCACTTTTATTGTAAATGGTGGTGGCTTTTACTTGGTTCAATAGGGTGAAAGCAGAATCTTGATCTGAAGAAACCAATTCACCTTCGGTAATTGCCAAATCCCAATTTCCTTTTTCATCACACGTGAACAAATAGCTTTCTTCATAAGATACCACTTCTTTGATCAATTGCTTAATGTCATTTTCCCAGCTCGAGATGGGTATGGCTTTGTTCAATTCTGAAGAAAAATGGAACAAAGCTTTCAGCCTTTGTTTGTCTGCGCTCAATCGAATAATGACGGAGCTGATAATCGCTAAGAATATCAATGGAGATAAAAAGAAGAAATAACTTAAAATGTCCACGTCGCCGCGGTCTTGGTTACCCATGTAATAAAGCAGAAAACCATAAATCATGGAGATGGAAAAACTGAAAAGTTCTGCACGGCTTTTTTGGGACCATGTAGAAAAGGTATATTTTTCCGGTCTTAAAAGCAGAACGATATCAACGATCAAGTTGTTAACAAGATAAAAAGAACCAATGAACAACACTAAGAGAAAAAGGTTCGAAGCGGGTTCTGAAAACGTTAAGTGAAGCGCAGTCCAATTGGTGAGAGTATCGGCTAAAATTAAGCTGAGACCCAATTGAGCTGGATTGAAAAAAATAATCCGGAGCGGACGTTGATTGATCAGCGTAGAAAACAGCACGGCTGCAAAATACAACACAACAGTTATTTCGATCCCATACAATAAATAGACTAAATAGACGATGGGAAAGGTCAAAGAAGAGTTTCCTTTTTGGAATGGCATCGGGAAATATTCAGCAATGAAAATAAAGGCGATTAAAAAAAGTAAATCGTATGGATCTTTGATTGTTTCTATACCGAGCGCAGCTAAGATGACGACTGTCCACCCAATAGCTGAAACAAGTGTCATAAAAAGCTGGGCTGTGTAATGTCTGGAAGATTTTTGTTTCAACGGCTATCCATCCTATCCGGTCCAAAACTACCAGGCATCTAGCAACAGCCTAATAATTTATTCTGTAGTAGTAATGATTTGAATTTCGGGAATAAAGTTATACGAATTTTTCTGCTTTACTGATTTGAATTCCTGAACGAGTCAATGAACTTGTAATAGCGATTGCGAACTCGAGCGCGTTTGCACCATCTCCGTGGATGCAGATGGTATCGGCTTTGATCTGGATGGTCTCAAGTTCTGTGCTCATCACTTTCTGTTCTTTGACCATGCGGATAACTTGCGCTAATGCCATATCGGTATCGGTGATTAAAGCGTTTGGCAGGCTTCGAGGCGTCAAGCTGCCATCCGCCTGATAGGTGCGGTCTGAAAAAACTTCGCTGGCGGTTCGTAGACCAATTTTGTTCCCGGCTTTCACTAATTCGCTACCGGACAGGCCGAATAAAATCAGTTCAGGGTTGATAGTGTAAACCGCCTCAGCGATTGCTTCCGACAAACGGCCATTATTGACGGCCATATTATAAAGGGCACCGTGCGCTTTAACATGTTGCATTTTTGCGCCTTCTGCCTGAACAAAGCCTGATAATGCGCCAATTTGGTAGGTGACGAGATCATAAGCTTCACGTGGGGACAAGTTGATGTTGCGTCGTCCAAATCCGACTAGATCCTGAAGCCCTGGATGAGCCCCGATACCCACGTTGTTTTTTAATGCCAGCTGGACCATTTTTCGCATCGTGGCGGGATCGCCGGCATGAAAACCGCAAGCGATGTTGGCAGATGTGATAAACTTCATGATTTCTTCATCATTGCCCATTCGATAGACGCCAAAGCTTTCCCCC
>JBFIXY010000051.1:0-8987 GCA_041605655.1 Planococcus sp. (in: firmicutes)
AGCAATTACATGTTTCTTGAACATTCTCTTTTCCTCCATTCGGGTCGGTTAGTTTATGGCCACCAAATCGTAAATGTTCATCTAATGAAAACTCCCCCTGAGCTTCCAGTATTCGAAACATTCAACTATATTCAGCCCACCACTTTAGTATATAAGAACCATTATTATAGTTCAATATATTTTGACATTCTTTTACAAAATGAGTCTTTATATTTAATGAATATTCAAAAAAACCGGGAAAAAATCCCGGTCTTTTCCATGTTGATTTCAATTTTTATTATTAACTAATGTTATGGCAAGACAGTCGAGCCCATCAAATAACGGTCGCATTCACGCGCAGCTTCACGTCCTTCGTTGATCGCCCAAACAATCAAGCTTTGCCCGCGGCGCATATCTCCTGCAGCAAACACACCTTCTATATTCGTAGTGTATTTGCCATACTCCGCTTTGACCGTAGATTTCGTAGTTGTTTCTACATCCAATTGCTGGATCAGTCCTTGTTCCGGACCACTGAAGCCAATCGCAAGTAATACCAAGTCCGCTTTCCAGACTTGTTCAGTGCCCGGAATTTCTTCACGGATTCGATTGCCCGCTTCATCAATTTTCAGTTTAACATTGACGGTATGAACTTCTTTCACCGCTCCGTTTTCATCGCCGACAAACTTCTTCGTCATGACTGCGAAGGCACGCGGGTCATGACCAAAATTAGCAGCCGCTTCTTTTTGGCCATACTCGATGCGATGAATTTTCGGATATTGAGGCCACGGGTTGCCCGCTTCGTCACGCAATGCACCTTTTTTATCATATACATCAAATTGTACGAGGCTGCGACAATTTTGGCGGACCGCCGTTGCGAGACAATCGGTCCCCGTATCACCGCCTCCGATGACAATGACATTTTTGCCTTCCGCCGAAATATACTCGCCATCTTCCAAATTCGAATCCAAAAGACTTTTCGTATTACTGTGGAGAAAATCCATTGCATAATGAATGCCTTTCAATTCACGCCCCGGTACATCGACATTGCGATGGACAGTTGCCCCTCCGCACATGACCGTTGCATCAAAGTCGGCACGCAAGGAAGAAACCGGATAATCTTTTCCGACTTCCGTATTCGTGATGAACGTGATGCCTTCTTGCTCAAGGATTTTCACACGGCGCATCACCATATCATAGGACAGCTTCATTTCTGGAATGCCATAAGTCAATAACCCGCCTACCCGGTCACTCCGTTCAAAAACCGTTACGAAATGGCCAGCTTTGTTCAATTGTGCGGCTGTTGCTAAACCTGCAGGGCCTGAACCAATGACAGCGACTTTTTTACCAGTACGCGTTTTTGGTGGTTCAGGGACGACCCAGCCTTCCGCAAAACCACGTTCGATGATCGACCGTTCAACCGTTCGAATCGCAACCGCGGGTTCATTGATACTAAGCACACATGCACCTTCACAAGGCGCAGGACATGCCGCTCCCGTAAACTCCGGAAAATTGTTCATGACATGTTCGCGGTGCAAGGCTTCTTTCCATTGATCACGGTAAACAAGGTCATTCCACTCAGGAATCAGGTGATTTACTGGACAACCTGTTGTCACACCTTCTAACTCCATACCAGTTTGGCAAGTCGGCACGCCGCAATCCATGCAGCGCGCTCCTTGTTTACTTACTTCTTCGTCCGACAACGGAATCGTATACTCTGCCCAATCCTTTACGCGTTCTTCTGGAGCGCGTTCTTTAAGTGTCTGTCGATCAAATTCCATAAATCCAGTTGGTTTGCCCATCGAATCCCTCCCACTTCGTTATTTTCCGGTTCCAGCCAATTTGCTTTCCTCAAACGCCGCCATTTCAGCATCTTCTCTCGCCATACCGCTTTGTTCGAGCTTGTCGATGCGGTCGTTCATCTTCAAATATGCTTTCGGGATTACGCGGACGAATTTTGCGGAGAATATCTTCCAATTCTCTAAAATCCGTTTTCCATTTTTACTATTTGTGTACTTCACGTAGTTTTCGATCATGAGTCGAAGCTCTTCCATCTCAGCTGGTTCAGCCAATGGCTGCATATGCACCATCTCTGGGTTGCAGCGCATACCGAATGTATCATCTTCATCCAGTACATAAGCGATACCACCCGACATACCCGCAGCGAAGTTCTTGCCCGTTAACCCGAGAATAGCCACACGTCCGCCTGTCATATACTCACAACCGTGGTCTCCAACCCCTTCTACGACAATTTTCGCACCACTGTTGCGGACAGCAAAACGTTCGCCTGCTACGCCATAGATATAAGCTTCTCCAGCTGATGCGCCGTAAAATGCGACATTACCGATGACAATGTTCTTTTCTGGGATGAATGTTGAAACCGGAGATGGATAGACGATGATTTTCCCGCCTGATAATCCTTTCCCGACAAAATCATTTGCATCGCCAATCAATTTCAACGTCATCCCTTTTGGTATGAACGCACCGAAACTTTGACCTGCAGAGCCACGGAAATTGAAATTGATGGTATCTTCCGGCAACCCTTCAGCGCCGTATCGCTTGGAAACCGCATTGCCGATAATGGTTCCGGTAGCGCGGTGGATATTTCGAATAGCGGTTGTCAATTCCACGCGGCTGCCATTTTCAATCGCATCTTTGCAGCGCGGCAGCAATTCCTGATAATCCAAAGTTTGTTCCAAACCGTGGTCTTGTTTGACCGTTGCGTAGCGGCCAACTTTTTCCGGCAAATCCGGCTGATACAATAACGCTGACAAGTCGAGCCCTTTTGCTTTCCAATGATCGATATCCTGTTTTGTTTCAAGGACATCCGTACGCCCAATCATTTCATCAATTGTGCGGAACCCTAACTCCGCCATCAATTCGCGGGCTTCTTGTGCTACAAACCTCATGAAGTTAGCTACGTGCTCCGGATCGCCCATGTATTTTTTGCGAAGTTCCGGGTTTTGCGTAGCAATCCCGACCGGACAAGTATCCATATGGCAAACGCGCATCATGATACACCCAAGCACAACAAGCGGCGCTGTGGAAAATCCGAATTCTTCTGCTCCCAAAAGAGCGGCAGTGACAACATCGCGCCCCGTCATCATTTTTCCATCTGTTTCAACAACGATTCGATCACGCAAACCGTTTAACAAAAGGGTTTGATGTGTTTCGGCCAAGCCGATTTCCCAAGGCAATCCCGTATGTTTCAAACTTGTTTTCGGTGCAGCTCCTGTTCCGCCGTCGTAACCGCTGATCAATACAACATCCGCTCGGCCTTTCGCAACTCCGGCAGCAATTGTGCCAACGCCTACAGCAGAAACCAATTTGACGCTGATGCGAGCCTGCGGATTAGCATTTTTCAAGTTGAATATCAATTCCGCTAAGTCTTCAATCGAATAAATATCATGATGCGGTGGAGGCGATATCAATTCAACGCCCGGCGTTGAACCGCGAACTTCCGCTACCCATGGATAAACTTTTTTACCAGGCAAGTGACCGCCTTCACCCGGCTTCGCGCCTTGTGCCACTTTAATTTGAATTTCATCGGCATTCACCAAATAATGGCTTGTCACACCAAAACGGCCGGATGCGACTTGCTTGATGGCACTGCGGCGGTTGTCGCCGTTTTCATCCGGTGTAAAGCGGGAAGTCTGTTCGCCGCCTTCTCCGGAATTGCTGCGCCCACCAATACGATTCATCGCGACAGCTAACGCTTCATGCGCTTCTTGGCTAATAGAACCGAATGACATTGCCCCTGTTTTAAAGCGTTGGCAAATTTGCTCAATCGTCTCCACTTCTTCGATCGGCACTGGCGTTTGCTTTTTAAACGCCAGTAATCCGCGCAAAGACTGCACATTTGACGTTTCATCCGTCAATAATCCGCTGTATTTTTTGAATGTCTTGTAGTTATTCGTCCGACATGCTTGCTGCAATGTATGAATCGTAACAGGATTGTATTGATGCGTTTCACCATTTGCACGATATTGGTATTCGTCTCCTGAATCGAGAACATGATTTCCGCCCTCGCGCTCCGGATAAGCTAGAGCGTGACGCATCAACACTTCTTTCGTGATGATATCGAGACCGATTCCACCTAGGCGTGATGACGTACGTGTGAAATAACGTTCGATAACATCCATATGAATACCGACTGCTTCAAAAATTTGAGCGCCACGGTAACTTTGAATGGTTGATATGCCCATTTTCGACAACACTTTTATGATGCCATCTGTGACTGCATTAATATAACCAGCTTCTGCTGTTTTGTAGGAAACGCCATCAAAATCCCCGGACACCACCAAGTCTTCAATCGACTTGAACGTCAAATAAGGGTTGATTGCTTCTGCCCCATAACCTAAAAGTACTGCGAAATGGTGAACTTCCCGTGGTTCGGCCGATTCTAAGAGAATGCTCATTTTTGTCCGAGTGCCTTGACGGATCAAATGATGATGCAACCCGGATACCGCTAAAAGGGCGGGAATCGCTGCGTATTCTTTATTGACGCCTCGGTCTGACAAAATCAGCAAAGTTGCACCTGCATCGTATGCTTCATCCGCTTTGACGAAAAGCTCTTCAAGTGTTTGTTCGAGCGCTTGTGCTCCGCCAGCAACTTCAAACAGCATCGACAACGTCACCGCTTTGAATTCAGGCAGTTCTTGCTGACGCAATTTCTCCAACTGCGCATTCGTCAAAACCGGCGTTTCCAAACGAATATGGCGGCAGCTTGCAGGACCCGGCTGTACAAGATTCCCTTCCGCCCCGATTGTCGTCTGTGCCGCTGTAATGATGAACTCACGAATGGCATCAATCGGCGGGTTTGTCACTTGGGCAAACAATTGTTTGAAATAGTTATATAAGAGCTGTGGCTTTTTCGACAGTACAGCTAGCGGAGAGTCGTAGCCCATTGAACCGACCGGATCTTTGCCTTCTGTTGCAAGCGGCTTGATAATTTTTTGGATTTCTTCTGTCGTGTAGCCGAATGCCAATTGCTGCACGAGCAAGTCTTCCGTATCGGTATAGTTCGGTGATGCAACCGGTTCAGGAATATCCGTGAGATCGAGCATATTGTCTTCGATCCACGAACGGTAAGGCAGTTCAGCCGCAATTTGCAGCTTAATCTCTTCATCCGGAATGATTTTTCCAGCTTCTAAATCGATTAACAACATTTTCCCCGGACGCAAACGTTCTTTATAAACAATATCATCAGCGAAAATATCAAGTGCTCCAACTTCCGAGCCTAGGACAATCATGCCGCTTTTCGTCACGTAATAGCGTGCCGGGCGCAAGCCGTTGCGATCCAAACAAGCTGCTATTTGTTTACCGTCTGTGAAAACCAACGCTGCGGGCCCATCCCACGGCTCCATCAAGGTACTATGGTATTCATAGAAATCACGCTTTTCCTGTTTAATCGTCGGATCGTTAACCCAAGGTTCCGGCACCATCATCATTGCCGTATGTGCAAGTGAACGTCCTGATAAATGAAGAAACTCAAAGCAATTATCGAACATTGACGAGTCACTTCCACTTTCATCGATGACCGGCAACACTTTTTCTAAATCTTTCTCGGTAAAATAAGGGGAATCGCACAATACTTGTCGTGCACGCATCCAATTAACATTGCCACGAAGCGTGTTGAATTCGCCATTATGAATGGAATAGCGATTCGGATGCGATCGCTGCCAGCTCGGGAAAGTATTGGTGCTGAAACGGGAGTGAACAAGTGCCAACGCCGATTTGAATTCGGGATGGTTGAGGTCAATATAAAACGAGTCTAATTGTTCCGGAATAAGCATTCCTTTATATACAATCGTTCCCGCGGATAAGCTGCTGAAATAGACATCCTGGTAGTCAGGATTGCCGCCCATTTCCATTTCAATGCGTTTACGAATAACATATAGTTTGCGTTCCAACGCCATACGGTCTTCTAGTTCATCAGCTGCTGCGATAAACACTTGACGAATAACCGGCTTTGTTTTGGCTGCTACTTTACCAACGAACGAATCGTTCACCGGCACAGGACGCCAACCCAAACATTCCTGTCCCTCTTCTTCAATAATACGTTTAATGACAGCTTTTGTTTGCATGCGCAAATCGTAATCTTTCGGCATAAAAATCATACCGATACCATAACGACCTTCTGCAGGCAAAGCAATGCCTTCTTTTTCACATTGTTTATGGAAGAAACGGTGGGGAATTTGCGTCAAAATACCGGCCCCATCGCCTGTACTAGTGTCAGAAGATTGTCCTCCGCGGTGTTCGAGGTTACAAAGAATATTGACGGCATTTTGAACAATCGAATGTGATTTTTCTCCGTTGATATTCGCAATCATGCCGATACCGCAAGCTTCATGTTCTTGATCTGGATGGTAAAGCCCTTGTGCTGCTGGATACTCTTTCTTTCTCAATCAAATCGCCTCCCTTAACACAGTAGCGTGTCATAATATCAGAATATTATATCATAAGAAATGAATATATATACGATTTTATCAAATAAAATTAACGTCAGAATAATGAAAACGGTTACATCGAATGGCTATGTATAGACGTATTTAAGAATTATTATTGTTAAACCAGTTTTTTTCACTGTAAAATAATGCATAAAGAAAACAAGTTCGCTATTTTTCGACAAAGAAAAAAAGCTGTCGAGAATACTCGACAGCTTCAACATACATTTAATTAACAGGTTTAAAATCGTGAATGGCTGTGATGAAAGCTTCACCGTATTTTTCAAGCTTGCTCATTCCAACTCCATTTACTTCTAAAAATTCATCTTCCGTCTTCGGCCTTCTCGAACACATATCCTGAAGCGTCTTATCGGAAAAAATAACAAAAGGAGGAACCCCCGCCTCATCCGCAAGTCCTTTACGAACTATGCGCAGCTCTTCGAATAACGGATCATTTTGTGTAATTTGTTTCGTTGCTACTGCGCCTTTACGCAACACTTGCCGTTTGCCAAGCAAAACATCTCGTCCACCATCCGGTACATATATCGTCGGGAACGAGCCTTGTTCAACAGCCAATAATTCTTGCGAAATCATGAATTCAATCAAATTTGATACTTCTTTCGCATTCTGATGCTTTAAAATGCCATATGTCGACAATTTATCAAAGCCGAAATCGAGCACTTTTTTATTGCGTGAGCCCGTCAACACTTGTGCCGTCATCATTTTACCGAATTTCTGGCCCATACGAATGACACATGATAACACCATCTGCACATCCTTCGTCACATCCAAGCTTTCGCGTTCATCGATGCAGCTGCCGCAATGTCCACAAGGTCCTGCACCCGTATCACCAAAATAATGAATGATGAATTGCTGAAGGCAATTTTCAGTATGGCAATAATCGACCATGCCTTGTAATTTAGAAAGCTCTCCAGGTATGCGACTAGGGTCTTGTGCTTGGTCGATTAAGAAGCGCTGTGTTTGAACATCTTGTGATGCGTAAAGAACGATACATTCACTCGGAAGCCCATCACGACCAGCACGACCCGCCTCTTGGTAATAACTCTCCATGTTTTTCGGCAATTGGTAATGGATCACGTAGCGAATATTCGATTTATCAATACCCATTCCGAATGCATTCGTCGCAACCATTACCGTCACTTCGTCGTTCAAGAAACGCTCTTGACCACTTTTTCGTTCTTGGTCAGGCATACCGGCATGATATTTAGCCGCTTTGACGCCTTTTTTAATCAGCATGTCATAAACCGAATCGACGGTCTTTCGTGTTGCCGCATAAATAATCCCGGCTTCATTTTCATTTTTTTGCACGTATTCTTTGACGTAGCGGTCCCGGTCTTGTCCACGGATTACAGAAAATGTTAAATTTGCGCGTTCAAATCCTGTCATGACGGTATGTTCTTCTTCAATATCAAGAATGCGGCAAATATCTTCTCGAACCTGCGGTGTCGCAGTAGCTGTAAGAGCCAAGACAGTCGGATTATTCGGGAACAATTCCGCCATCCGGCTGATCAAACGGTAGCTTGGACGAAAATCATGTCCCCATTGCGAAATACAATGCGCTTCATCCACTGCGATTAATGGCACTTGAACGCCTTGCAGTTCATTTAGGAACATTTCGGAATCCAGTCGTTCAGGAGCAATATACAATAATTTAATCGCACCGCGCTGGACATCATATAAAGTTTCCCGCACTTCTTCAAAACCTAATGAACTATTTATATAAGCCGCAGGTATGCCTGCAGCAAGTAAAGCATCAACTTGATCTTTCATCAATGAAATCAAGGGGGATACGACAATCGTCGTTCCTTCCATAACCAAAGCAGGAATCTGGTAGCACATCGACTTCCCGCCGCCCGTCGGCATGACACAAATTGTGTTCTGGCCGTCAAAAACTTGTGAAATCGCCTGTTCCTGTCCGGTCCGAAATGTCTCATAACCAAAATGCGTCTGCAGTAATTTCCTCGCTTCTTCCAACACAATAAAACACTCCCAAAACTCGTCTCGTAGTTAACAGCTTATCACATTCCTGCTCTTTTTTTCTCTTTCCGAAATCACAGAAAACACCTCAAACAAAAAACTGTTCCATCAGCCTAAGCTTTTAGAACAGTTTCCCGAATTTCCGTATTAAATTTCCATGTCCCAGCGTTTCGCTTCTTCCTCTTTCATCTGCTTTTCCGTCTCTTCTGGAAAAGCTGTACGGAATTTGTGGCTGTCGAGCGGAATGATTTCCACCATCTTCTCAATCATAGAAGCAGGATCGTATTGCTCCTCTAAACCCTTTTCCATTCCCTGCATATCTTCCTTACGAGTAAAATGGACTTTTTCATCAAACCATTTCCACTTCGCTTCCGCGCTTCGGTCATTGAATCCCGTGGCAAAAGCACCCGGATTGATGGTCGCCACTTGCACGCCGAACTCTTTCAGTTCTTTTTGCATTGTTTCTGCAATCGCTTCAATTGTATGCTTCGTAGCGGTATAGGGCCCCACATACGGCGTCGCCATGATGCCCGCCATCGACGACATGAAGATAATTTTTCCTTTTCC
>JBFIXY010000052.1:0-8843 GCA_041605655.1 Planococcus sp. (in: firmicutes)
GTTAAGTCACGAACGCTGTTGGTGGATCGGGCTTTGCTCCGATTGCCAAAGGCAACCTTCGCAAAAGCCGTTCTCGCGCCTCGGCGCTCGTGACGTCTTTCGTTGACGTTTTGCTGTTCAGTTTTCAAGGTTCATGTTGTGTCCGTCCTGTAAAAGCAACTTCTCTAATTTATCATCACTGTGTTAAAGAGTCAAGCGTTATTCGCAATTTTTATTATTGCGCAAAACTGTTTTTCTCTCAGCGACGTGTATTATCATAATACGATTCGTATTGCGGTGTCAACGATAAAAGCAAAGAAACTTTAAATTTTTTATCAGGAATCATTATTCAAAGATTCTCACATGCGCCATTCACTGGCTACGACTGAGAAAAGCCGACCTTTCTTGACGAAAGATCGGCTCCTAATCATTCCACAATATTTCAACTCTCTACATAATAGTAGCGATGAAAGATGCCTTCGCTTTTGGTATCGACGCTTTGAACAGAGATCAATCCTTTGTCGATTAGGTATTCAATGAACACTTCAAGGTTCGATGAATAATTCCGCAGCTCTTCTTGCTCATGAAGCTCCTGAATCGTCCACCGATCTTTCTGTTCAATCACTTCCCGAATATGGCGCGCTCCATCTTTCGTCCGCGAATGAATCAGAAATTCGCTTGCAAGGAATAATAACTCCAGTCTTTTCTTCAACGGTTCGTCGCTCATCACCAATTCTTCGTACAGTTTGTAAATCGCAGGCTCCATTTGTTTAACCTGCGCCCAGACAGTCACTTCAGGCGGCAACCCGTTTTCCAAAACCGTAAGTCTCGCTAAATGATGGAGCGATTCCACCATATGATGATACGCATCTAGATAGTTTTTGCCTTCGAAAAAGACTTTCCCTTCTTGATAACGACGAATCAGCTTCGCAAACTCCATACCCATTTTTATCTTGCGCCCGTAAAACGGGTAATCTTTCAACTCAGTTTTTAATTTGCCCATAAATTCATTGCGGTCATAAATGATACGACCGTGAAACAGCCAATCCACGATTTTCCGATTGGTACCAAGCAGCAGCCATTTATTCAATTGCTTCTCTGTCACAATGTGCATCGCTGCTTTTTTATCTAAATACGTATAATGTTTTGTATACACTGACGTGTCATTTTCTTTTGTGATGATGAGCAGGATCGAATCGAATGTATCGGTGATGGGGCTCACCTTCTCCCGCTTCTCAACGAGCACAACACCAAGCGTACTTTCTTGGCTGGCCCTCTCCTGGTAGATAGGTCTTAGAATTTGTTCCATCTGCTTTCACTCCTTGCATGTCTATCTGTCTTTTCTCTATTTCGACATATTTATTCCCTATTCCTGCATCGGTGAACCATTATCACTTTTTCCCGTTAATTATGATATAGTATGATGGATGCAAGGAGGAAAGAATTTTATGAAACCTTATAAAAATAAAATCAACCGTATCCGTACGTTTGCCTTGGCACTAATCTTTATCGGAATCGTCATTATGTATGTCGGGATTTACTTTAGAAACCAACCGATCGTCATGGTCATCTTCATGTTGCTTGGCTTGATTGCTATCATTGGAAGTACTGGCGTTTACGCGTGGATCGGCTTGCTGTCCATGAAGACCGTCCCGGTGCAATGTCCGAATTGCGGTCGCCATACAAAAATGCTTGGTCGCGTAGACATGTGTATGCATTGTCGCGAACCGCTGACAATGGATCCAGAACTTGAAGGCAAAGAATTCGATGTCGAGTACAATAAAAAAAATTCCGAAATGTAATTTCTCCAAATGAAATCCGCCGCAGCTGAAAATCTGTGGCGGATTTTTTTCATTCCCTAAAAAAGCGAAAACAAAAAACGAGCATGGGCTTCATACTCGTTTCTTATTGGGCTTGCGCTGATTTACTTAAACATTGCTGACAAGTTCCGTAAATTTCTAAGCGATGGTAATCGACTTGGAATCCAGTAACATGCGAAGCAAGATGCTCCACTTCGTCCAAGCCAGGATAATGAAAATCGACAATCTTTCCACAATCGTTGCAGATCACGTGGTAATGATCATTGGTCACGAAATCAAATCGACTGGAAGAATCGCCATAGGTCAACTCTTTAACAAGTCCAGCGCTTTTGAACACGCGCAAATTATTATATACAGTTGCTACACTCATATTTGGAAAAGTTCTTTCTAGCGCTCGATAAATATCATCCGCTGTCGGGTGCATCGTAGAATGAATCATAAACTCCAAAATTGCATGTCGCTGCGGAGTGATTCGGACACCAGTGGACTTCAAAGTCTCTAGCGCGTCTTTTAAATGGACTTCAGACATCGCTGTGCACCTCACTTCATAGATTCTTACATTATAATCGTTATAATTAGTGTACCTAAGCGAGAGGGCGAATGTCAAGAAATCACTATATTATAGGGCTTTGACGCCAGTTATTAACCGATATCACCGGTGAAGGTCTTTTTCTTTTTTCCCTAAGCGCATGTTTACCAACCTGGCCGCCACGAAAAGAAAATCGGATAAGCGGTTCAAATAAGCCAATACATTTGGCGAGACATCTTCCCCAATCGACAACGCTGACCGCTCCGCTCGTCTTGTAACCGTTCGCGCTACATGAAGACCCGCTCCTGCAGGATGTCCCCCAGGGAGGATGAAGTTGGTAAGCGTCGGGACTTTGTCATCAAAGCGATCAATCCACTGCTCCAGCTTCTCGATATCTTCTTCAGTCAGCTTCCATTTCACTTCTTTCCCTTTCGGAGTGGCTAGTTCTGCTCCGACGTGAAACAAAGTCGTTTGGATTTGGTGGAAAACCGCGTCCAGTTCTTCTTTTTCTTTAAAAAATTCAGTATCCATATGACTGATGGCCAAACCGATTGCTGAATTGGCTTCATCACAAGTGCCATATGCTTCTACTAAAGGATCATTTTTTGCTACTCTTGTTCCATATACTAACGAAGTGGTGCCTTTATCGCCTGTTTTTGTATAGATTTTCATGTTAATACCCCTTTTCCATACTGACCATATTTGTTGGCTCGTGTTCTTTTAAAATCCACTTTTTAAGATTTGGCACAAAAATTTCTAATGCCCGTTCAATGTAATTTCCGGAATGACTGGATACGTGGGGAGAAATAACAAGGTTCGGCATATTCCAGTACGGGTGATCTTTCGGCAATGGTTCTTGGGTAAATACATCTAGTACCGCCTGACCAATCTCCCTTTTTTCCAAAGCTTCTATTAATGTTTTATCTTCAAACAAATCACCGCGTCCGAAATTCATAAACAGAGCATCATTTTTCATTGCTTTGAAATGCTCGCTTCCAAGCAAATTGCGTGTTGCTTCCGTGCTTGGAAGTACAGAAATAACAATATCCGCTGAAGGTAACATGTCCAAAATGCGTTCGAATGCAATTGTTTCTTCCATATACTCCGCCGCTTCGCCGGATCGATTGCACCCAATTGTCTGAACACCGAACGCCTGCAGCAAGCGGCCAATCTCGGAGCCGATAGCCCCCGGACCTATGATCAACGCTGTAGATCCTGCCAATTCGGTCGATCTGGCACGTCTATTCCATTCGCCGTTACGTTGGCTTTCGTAAATGAAAGGCAAGGAACGCTTTAACGCCAAAATATGTGCAAGGACCGATTCAGCCATCGGGATTTTGTGAATTCCTTTGACATTGGAGACGATGATTCCTCGTTCCACTATCGCTTCATGTGGCATTTTATCAATACCTGCACTGGCAACCATGATCCACTTCAGGTTATGTGCCGACTCGATATCTGCAGCAGTAATATCTTCACCATATGTTACGAGAACTTGTGCGTCCGGCAAGTGAGTTTTTTCCTTATACGTAAAGTGGAACTGAACATCAGGGAATTCTTCCCGCAATTGTTGCTGCTGATGTTCTTTAGGCAAAAATGTGAATAAAATCTCCATACCCATTCCCCCTTTTACTGATTCGTAATCGTCTTGATCGTTTCCAGTACATCTTGTATATGGCCAGGCACTTTCACTTTACGCCATTCCTTGACGACTGTACCTGTCGGATCGATCAAAAACGTCGAACGTTCGATTCCCATAAATACCTTGCCGTACATTTTCTTCTCCACCCAAACCCCATAGGCTTCTGACACTAGATGATCTTCATCCACTAATAACGAAAATGGAAGACCGTGCTTTTCAATAAATTTGGTATGCCGTTTTTCCGAATCTGCACTGACTCCTAAAATTACTGCATTTAATTCCGAAAAGTCCTTTTCTGCGTCCCGAAAATCACACGCTTGCGTCGTACAGCCTGGAGTCATATCTTTTGGATAGAAATAGAGAACTACGTATTTTTCACCTGCAAAATCCTTCAATGACACAACTTTTCCTGATTCGTCATTCAACGAGAAATGAGGCGCTTCCATTCCTTCTAACACTGCCATTTCCATCACTCCTTTTCATACTTCTATCGTACCGGACCTGTGATTCAGTTTCAATTTCTTTGGCGTTTGGCAATGATATTGTCTACAATAGTAAGAGATTAGATTGGGAGGCAAACATTTATGAATCATTCGACATCTGAAGAACTTCACACAGAAGCATTGCAACACATCGTCGGTGGGGTCAACAGTCCATCACGATCATATAAAGCAGTCGGCGGTGGATCACCTGTCGTCATGGAACGAGCGAAAGGCGCCTATTTCTGGGACGTCGACGGCAATAAGTACATCGATTATCTCGCAGCTTACGGCCCGATTATTACTGGACACGCACATCCACATATTACAAAAGCAATCAGCCATGCTGCTGAGACAGGCCTCCTTTACGGAACGCCTACACGACACGAGATCAAATTCGCCAAAATGCTGAAAGAAGCGATGCCGAACATGGACAAAGTCCGTTTCGTCAATAGCGGTACGGAAGCGGTAATGACGACCATCCGCGTATCACGCGCCTACACTGGGCGCACGAAAGTGATGAAATTCGCGGGCTGCTACCATGGCCACTCCGATTTGGTATTAGTTGCAGCCGGTTCTGGTCCAGCTACATTAGGCATTCCCGACTCAGCAGGTGTCCCTAAAACCATTGCAGAAGAAGTCATTACGGTGCCTTTCAATGATCCGGCAGCATTTTCTGAAGCGATGGAACAATGGGGCGATGAACTCGCATGTATCTTAGTCGAGCCGATTGTTGGTAATTTCGGCATTGTTGAACCTCTCCCAGGATTTCTTGAAGAAGTCCACCGCATCGCCGCAGAGAAAGGTGCATTAATCGTCTATGATGAAGTCATTACTGCATTCCGCTTCCATTACGGCGGCGCACAAGAATTATCCGGCCTTGTGCCAGATTTGACAGCACTCGGCAAAATCATCGGCGGCGGACTACCTATCGGCGCTTACGGCGGTAAGAAAGAAATCATGGAAACGGTCGCACCGTTAGGACCTGCTTATCAAGCTGGTACAATGGCCGGAAATCCCGCTTCCATTCAAGCAGGCATCGCATGCCTCGAAGTTCTTCAAAAAGAAGGCGTTTATGAAAAAATGGATGAACTCGGTGCCATTTTGGAAAAAGGCATTTTGGCAGCAGCTGAAGAATTTGGCGTTACAATAACCATTAACCGATTAAAAGGTGCGTTAACAATTTACTTTACAGATCAACAAGTTGAAAACTATGAACAAGCAGAAGCAACGGACGGCGAAACTTTTGCACGCTTCTTTAAACTGATGCTTGAACAAGGCATTAACTTGGCACCTTCCAAATACGAAGCATGGTTTTTAACAACTGAACATACCCTTGGAGACGTAGAAACTTCTATAGAAGCGGTTCGCGAAGCGTTTAGACAATTATAGAGAACTAGAAAATACAGCGGAAAGGAGACCAAAAGTCCATGAAATTAGGTGCACGTATATTTAAAACAGGAATCGCCATTTCGTTCGCCTTGTTTTTAGCGAATTTACTGGATCTCCCTTCCCCTGTTTTCGCTGGAATTGCGGCCATTTTTGCGATTCAACCATCCATTTATCGCTCATACCTGACAGTTTTGGATCAAATTTATGGCAACTTGATAGGCGCTGGTATTGCCGTCATTTTCGTTTTGACTTTAGGTTCCAACTACTTGACCATAGGACTCGGGGCAGTTCTAGCAATTGTTATTATGTTGAAACTGAAACTCGAAAGTACCGTACCACTTACCTTAGTAACAATTATCGCCATCATGGAATCGCATGACCCTGACTTTTTATCTTTTGCTTCCATGCGTTTCGGGACTGTCTTACTTGGTATTTTAGCGTCATTCACGGTTAACTTGATCTTTCTGCCTCCGAAATACGAGACACGACTTTTCACTTCTATTCACGAAGTCAGTGAAGAAGTGCTTCGGTGGATTCGCGTTTCTATACGACACGCCACAACGCATACATCTCTAAAAGAAGACATCGATCGCCTCTCTACCAAACTGGATAAGGTCGATCAATGGTATGACTTTTATAAAGATGAACGGAGTTATACGAAAAAGCAGCAATATTCAAAAGCCCGCAAATTGGTGCTGTATCGTCAAATGATTGCCACTTCAAAGAAAAGCTTGGAAGTTCTAAAGCGTCTGCACCGATTTGAAAACGAATTGACTGATTTACCGGAACATTTTCACGTGATGGTGCAGGACCGCCTTGAAAGCTTGGCAAGTTATCACGAGCAGCTTTACATGAAATATGTCGGAAAACTGCGCGCTGACCACAGTGAAACTTCAGGCGATGACGCTGCCGAGAAACGGCAAGACATGATGACTGTTTTTGTGAAGGAGATCAATATCGCCCATGAACAAGAAGGCAATGAGTTCTCTATCTACCATCTTATGCATGTGTTATCAGCCATCATCGATTACGAGGAACAACTTGAACATTTGGATATGCTGATTATTGCTTATCACAATTACCATTCAGATGAAATAGCATCGGAAATCGAAAAAGCCATATAAAAAAGTGCCGGACAATTTTGTCCGGCACTTTTTTCATTTATGACTTCATCCGAGGATCAAGTGCATCCCGTAAACCATCACCCATCAAATTAAACCCAAGAACCGTCAACATGATGGCAACCCCTGGAAAAATCATCGTCCATGGAGCATTCGTCAAATAAGAACGTGAATCAGCTAACATTTTCCCCCACTCAGGTGAAGGCGCTTGTGCTCCCAGCCCAAGAAAGCCTAATGCCGCAGCTTCGATAATTGCTGTTGCAATTGCCAATGTCCCCTGTACAATAACAGGAGCCATCGAGTTTGGTAATATATGGGAAAATAGAATCCGAATATCTTTCATGCCGATCGCTTTCGCAGACATGATGTATTCATCTTCCTTGATACTTAACACTTTCGAGCGAATCAAGCGCCCGAAGTTCGGTACGTTGATGATTGCGATTGCAATCAACGCGTTTCGTAATGAAGGTCCTAGAACTGCCACTACTGCAATTGCCAATAAGATACTTGGGAATGCAAGCATGATATCGAAAATACGAGAAATGATTGTATCCACCCATTTTCCATAATACCCCGCCAAGATTCCGAAAATACTGCCGACAATTACGGAAGCGATTACTGCTAAAAAGCCTACCCATAAAGAAATCCTTGCACCGTATACGATCCGCGATAAAATATCGCGGCCGAAGTCGTCTGTTCCCATCCAATATTCAGCAGAAGGGGGCAAAAGACGCTGCGACAGATCTTGTTCGTTGATGCCTTGCGGTGTAATGAGCGGTCCAAAAATGGCGAGCACGATAAAGAATAATACGATTCCCATTCCGACTACTGCTACTTTGCTTTTTCGGAATCCACGCCATGCTTCTTTCCACGGTCCAGCGACCTGGTCCATTTCAACTTCTTTGTTGTTTGTAACTGCGTCAGCCATTTAATGCTTCCCCCCTTCTAATCATATTTAATACGTGGATCGACTAAGCTATAAATCAAATCGACGAACAAATTGATCATGACGAAAATAAACGCCACGATAAGAATGCCTGATTGAATAACCGGATAATCGCGGAAGCCGATTGCTTCATAAATATAGCGCCCAATTCCTGGCCATCCGAAGATGGTCTCCGTCAAAATGGCACCACCTAAAAGCAAGCCCATTTGAAGTCCGATAATCGTCAAAACGGGAATGATTGCATTTTTCAATGCGTGCTTGTAAACAACCCAAAACATTTTCAATCCCTTAGCACGTGCAGTCCGAACGTAATCCGAACGCATTACTTCGAGCATGCTCGAACGCGTCATGCGGGCAATGATTGCCATTGGAATTGTGGCAAGGGCTGTACCTGGAAGCACTAAATGCTTCAATACAGTCGACAATTGATCAAATTGTCCGGTGATGATCGTATCAATTACATAAAAATTGGTGATGACTTCAACCGGATCCCGAACATTCTCACGTCCTGTTGTCGGTAAAATGCCAAGCTCAATCGAAAAGATCCACTGGTTCATCAAACCTAACCAGAAAATCGGCATCGAAACGCCTACCAAAGCAATAATCATCGCTAAATAATCAAACCATGAATTCTGGAACCAAGCAGAGACAATTCCTGCATTGATGCCGATAATCACGGCAATGATGATTGCGAAGAATGATAATTCAATCGTAGCCGCTAAATATGGCCAAATCTCATCCACAACCGGTGTCCGTGTGCGGAGAGATTCTCCTAAATCACCGGTAAATAGCCCTTTTAAATAATCAAAGTATTGAACATACCAAGGGTTATCCAAACCTAATGTGGTTCTTAATGCTTTAATTGCCTCTTCAGAAGCCTGTTGTCCTAAAATGACCTGTGCTGGATCTCCAGGAATTGCTCGGATAATCAAAAA
>JBFIXY010000053.1:0-8788 GCA_041605655.1 Planococcus sp. (in: firmicutes)
CGAAGCAGAGGAAACTATTCCGGTCTCTCAAAATTATTTGTCGTTAATTTCGACTTTCGCTTTCAGCAAACCGAATATCACTTTAGCCAAATCGGTATTTTCAATATTGCCTGCTACTTTTTCGCTCGAAGGTCCGAATGCATATACCGGAACGTCTTCGCCGGTATGTCCGCCAGTCGTCCAACCGGTATGTGTGCGTTCGTTGAAGATTTCTTCAATCGCGTCGTCGATTTGTGTCAGTTTTTTCGTTTCAGCTGCTTTTTTAACTGCTCCAATTTCTTCGGCTGTCAGTTCCAAATCGATGTATGTGCTTAACGTCTCTTCTACACTCGCCCCGTCCACAATCTGCTCTGCCATAAAGTCCGGTGTGCGCTTAGCGGCCTTGATCGGCTCGCCGAACCAATTGTAAATGCCATCAGAGCCGATGGAGAATCCGCCCGTTGAATGATCGGCTGTTGCAATGACGAGCGTATTTTTGTCTTTTTTAGCGAATTCAATAGCTGCAGCAAACGCGGCTTCAAAATCCTGCATTTCGCTCATCGCGCCGACAATGTCATTGTCATGTCCAGCCCAGTCAACCTGGCTTCCCTCGACCATCAGGAAAAAGCCATCTTTGTCTTTTGACAAACGGTCGATTGCTGACGTTGTCATTTCCTTAAGAGAAGGCACCGACGCTTCACGGTCGATCATTTTTGGCAAGCCACCCGGCGCGAATAAACCAAGAACCTGCTCGTCGTCATTTGCCAGCAACGCTTCACGGTCCGTTACGTAGCTATAGCCGTCTTTTTCAAACTCTTCCGTTAGGTTACGGTCTGAGCGTTCAAACAATTTCGTTCCTCCGCCAAGCAATACATCCACTTTATGCTCGCCGTCGATCAACTCATCGTAATAGTCATCTGCAATGGCGTTCATGTTTTTACGCAATAAATCATGGGCACCAAAAGATGCAGGCGTGGCATGTGTAATTTCAGACGTTGCCACAAGTCCGGTCGCTTTCCCTTTTTCTTTTGCGGATTCAAGAACCGTTTTCACTTCACTTTCATCGTTATCAACGGCAATCGCATTGTTATACGTTTTAATCCCTGCGGACATTGCTGTTGCAGCGGCCGCTGAATCCGTCACGTTTTGATCTGGATCTTCCGGGTAAGTCATTTGCTGGCCGACCAAGTAAGCATCGAAGGCTGTGCCTTTAACAAATTTGGATTCTGCATTGTCCTGCATGTAGCGGTAAGCCGATGTATAAGAAGTACCCATCCCATCGCCAATCAGGAAAATGACGTTTTTCACCTTGCCTTGTTGATGCGCTTTCCCTGGGCTTTTGTCAGGTGCTTTCGCTTCAGCGCTCGAAACTGACACAGTAGCTCCAGACAACGCAACTACTGATGCCACGATAACTGGTAGTACTTTCTTCGTGAACGGTTTGTTGAACATTTTTCCGCCTCCAATAAATTAAGTATACATACAGCATACTTTCTTATTATTAAGGCGAGATAACTGCCATATATGGTTTTTGTAAATTATTTTAAAATAAGATTACAATGGTAAATAATAAAAAACCGCCTCTGAATATCAGATTGACTGACGTTCAGAGACGGGTTTTAAGCTTACATAAAATCTAAGACATGTTAATTCACTTTTGGCTGATCTGCATTTTTCGCAAGGAAGAGATAAGCAAGCAATGCTAGCAAACACATTGTAAAAATGACCATCCCCATCGGCACAGCTGTCTCTTCCCCGGCAATGCCGACAAGCGGCGCTGTCGCTGCTCCTAAAATAAAGGGCAGCAATCCAAGCAACGCAGAAGCGCTGCCCGCTGCATGGGCTTGGCTTTCCATCGCAAGTGTAAAAGAGGACGTACCGACGACGCCAATCGCCGTCACAAAGAAGAAAATCGGTACAACTACTGCCCAAAGCGGTCCGTTGAAGCTTACTACCGCGAGTAAAACAGCCCCTGCTGCTACTGCGGTATATAAAGCCATCTCCAAAAATTTCTTTTCCGAAATGCGATACGCAAAACGTCCGACAGCGTAGCTCCCGATGATCAATCCGATGCCGTTCATACCGAACAACAAGCTGAACACTTGAGGCGATACGCCGTAAATGTTCTGGTAAATGAATGGCGTACCGGAAACGTAGGCGAATACTCCGCCGATCAACAAGCCCTGGGACAACGCGTAACCGGTGAATTGTTTGTTTTTCAAAATGGTTGAGAAACTGCCGATTGTCGACAGCACATTACTTGGAATGCGTCTTTCGATCGGAAGGCTTTCTTCCAGGCGAAAAGCTGTAATCAATAGCAACACTAACCCAAGAAAAGAAAGCGTGAGAAAAATCCCTTTCCAGTCCGAGAAGTAAAGCACACCGCTGCCAACAGACGGCGCCAGCATCGGCACCAAATTATTGACGACCATCAATAACGCGAATAATCGCGTCAGTTCTGCACCGCTACTGACGTCTCGCACTATTGCCCGGGAAATAACGAGTCCGGCTGAAGCCGCAAACCCTTGCGCAAAGCGCATGAGGATAAAAATGAAAATATTCGGTGCAAAAATACAAGCGGCCGAAGCGATGACATAAATCGCCAGCGATATGATCAACGGCTTGCGACGGCCATGCATGTCACTGAGCGCACCTGCAAATAATTGCCCAAACGCTAACCCCAGTAAAGAGGCAGTCAAGCTTAATTGGACCGATGAAGCCGTCGTATCGAACACATTTGCCAAAATCGGAAAAGCCGGCAAGTACATGTCGATGGTAAATGGAATGAGCGACGTCAATGCGCCTAGCAGCAAGACGAAGCGCGCACGCTTGAAACCGACCAAGTCCCCCATATTAAATCATCCTTTCTTCTGGGAAACCATTCCCGTTCTTCTTTATGTATTTTCTTACGCAATTGAATTCCTTACAGAAAATAACTGTTTTCTACAATAGCATAATTCTGCGAATTTCCATCCAGATTTGCCTTGAATAAAATAAAAAAGAACCTGCTGGAATAAATGCCAGCAGGTTCTTTGAGCTTTCATTTTTAGTTAAGAATGACGATTGATAAATTCTCTTATTTTTTCTCGATACCGTTCAGGCACCTCGTATCCGGGCATATGCGAACACCCCTCAAACACAAAAAACTCCGCTCCCGGCACCAGGCTCGCGTAATATTTTGTCGTTTCTGGCGTTGCTTCATCGTAGCGGCCGCAAGTGAACAATGTCGGCTGATCGATTTCGTCAAGTCGATCTGTAACATCAAAATTCTTCAACGTTCCAGTCACGGTAAACTCGGACGCACCCCACATGAAATTGTAAATTTGCTGATTGTGCATTTTCATCTGCTCGATCATTTCTTCCGGCCATGGATCCAATCCACATACATGCGTTTTGTAATACGCCATCATCGCCTCTTGGTATTCTGTTGAATCGGTCGTTTTTTCACGTTCATTTTTTTCGATAATCTCCCGTGTTTCAGTCGGGAGTTGCGTTAAATAATGGCGCTGGTCAGCTTCCCATCGCGGCGCGCTGAGGGCAGGACCGGAAAATATCACGCTTTTCACGCCTTTTGGCTTCCTATCCAGCAAATAAGATGCTGCGAGCATCGTTCCCCACGAATGACCGAGTAGATGAAATTCCTTTAACTCCAGCGCTTCGATGATTCGTTCAAGTTCGTCGACATAACGTTCCACTGTCCAAAGATCCGTATCTGTCGGGTGACCTGACCTGCCGCACCCAAGCTGATCATACTGAATAATTGGGCGTTCGGACCCCAACTCTATCAACGGGTCTTGTTCCGAACTCATCCCACCTGGCCCGCCGTGCAGCATCAATAACGGAATACCTGGACCGTTACCTGTCATCCGGAACCAGACGTTGCCGCCTTCAACTGGTACAAAGCCTTCTGTTACATGCTTCATTCCATCTCCCCCTAAATCTGTCTTTGATAACATTCTTCATACATTATGATTTCCCTTTAATCTCTTCAAAGAATAAATTTTCGATTTATGAACTCTTTACAATAATAATTTCTATACTGCATTTAATGTATTCAATCTGATAATATCGCTCTTTTTTTAATATTAAAAATTTTATTTCATTTTTCTAAAAATTGTATATATTTTGTAATAAGCAGGTGCTATAATCCATTTGATAGGTACTATATATCATTTAAATTTTTTATCGTGACTAATTTGTACTAAATAAAGTCTTAAGGCCCTAAAAAATCTATTATTTACCATCTGCAACCGAATCCGTTGGTTGAGCACATTCAATCAACTGTTATAGCTTCGGAAAAAACATTCGTAAAAAGGAGGAAGAAGAGAATGAAGAAGACAGCTACAAAAGGGGTTGCCATGATATCAGCTATATTATTATCTGGCATCGTTTCAACAAGTACGATATTGGCAGCTGAGTTGGTCTCTACACCTGAATTTTCAGCTGTGAGCAATGGCAACATCGAAATCACGCAAGGCATTTCCAAAAGCTTCAGTGTAACCTTATCCTATGCAGATGGGAATTCAAATGTAATAGGACGATTACTTGTTGATACCAAGTATTATTTGGTGGGCACCCAGATTATTTCCGATACTCCCAAAGAGATTGCTTTTAGTGGGAGAACTTTATCGCCAACAAACGTTGAAATTACGGTCGACACTAGTAAGGCTTCAACTACTATTTATAGTATGCCAATTAATGTAACCATTAAAAATGAGGGTGGCAATGGCAACGGAAATCGATTGTTTAATGAAGTGGTTGATAAATTGTCCATTAAAGTGCTCCCTAGCGACACCACCGCTCCTGTTATCACTATTACCAACCCAGCTGACGGCGGATTTTATCAATCCATTCATCTTCCTGCAGAACCAGCATTCACAGTAGTCGATGAGAGTGCAACCACAAACAGCTTTACCGGATGGAGCAAAGAAGAAGGTCGACATACACTCACAGTTTCTTCCTTAGATGCCTATCTCAACCAGGGAAGTGCCTCTATTGTTTACACCGTGGACAATACCAAGCCAGTCATCATGTCTAAATTAGCGGATGGCGGAGTTTATAATTCTGACACATTATCAGCCCTGCAAAACAACTATTATTCTATAACCGACCAAAATTTAATAACTTTTCAAGCCGAGCCATTGGATCTATCTGTCGGTGAACATACGGTTATGATTACTGCCCAAGACAAAGCGGGTAACCAAGCGGATAAATCTATCACTTATATTGTTGATAACGAAGTACCTTCGATTTTATTCAATTTTAAAGATGGCGGTTTCTATACATCCTCTGTTTTTAAAGAAATCAATCCGTACTTCTCTATTCACGACAATAACTTGGATGCTGCGAAAACTAAAATCACTGAGCCACTCCTTTTAGAGGGCACTCAATTCATGTCCATCGATGCAACAGACTTTGCCGGCAACACAAATCATGCAAAATCTTCCTATACAATCGATGATACACACCCAGAAGTTGACATTCATCTGACGGAAGGGAAATTTTACAACCAGTTGGCTTTAAGTGCAGTAGAAGAATTTTATACCGCTTCTGATTTGAATCTTTTTGACATAAAGGCAGATGGATTCAACACAGAAGACGGCGTACACCAGGCTTCTGTAACTGCCATTGACTTGGCTGGCAATGAAACGACAAAAAAGGTGAAGTATGTGATTGATACCACTTCACCAGCAATCTCTATTAACGCGGACAAGTTAGCAAACGGCGGATTCTATACATCCACTTACCTAAAGAACCTTACTGACTTTTATACGGTTGAAGATGTCAACTTAGATGCTATTACACCAAGTGCATTCGATTATGAAGAAGGCACTCATACCTTCTCCGTGATGGCGATTGATAAAGCTGGAAACGTGGCGACTGAAACAATCACTTATACAATCGACGATTCCGCTCCTGAAATTTTATTCACATTAGAAAACGGAGGACATTACCAGTCGACCAATTTGCCAGTAAATTATTTCAATGCAACAGATCAAAATCGCGTGGTCAGCATCGTTTCTTCAGATGAATTTGCTGCTACTGAAGGTACACATACATTAACAGTGATTGCCATGGATGCCGCAGGAAATAGCAAAACTGCTAGTGTTTCGTATACGATTGACGATACCACTCCGACAGTAACAATATTGGCGCCTGCTCATGGTGGATACTATAATTCCGAGAACCTGCCAAAACAACCATCGTTCATTGTCGAAGAAACTAATTCTTATACATCTAACATCATCGGCTGGAATATAGTTGATGAAGCGACTCACACAGCTACTGTTTCAGCTACAGATGCAGCAGGCAACATTGGGCGAGCTACTATCACTTATACAGTGGACAATACTGCACCAGTTATTTCATCAACCTTAGTGGATGGTGGTTATTACAATGCCGAAACCTTACAGTCACTTACCCAATATTACAGCGTTTCTGATGCTCATATAGAGGAAGAAAGCGTTAGTGCAAGTGACTTGAATCTTACTGAAGGCAAACATAAAGCCATTATTAAAGCTGTGGACAAAGCTGGTAATGCAACCGAAAAAATCATCCACTATGTAGTGGATAATTCAAAACCTGTTATTCTTTTCAACTTTGAGGACGGAGCCTTCTATACGGCCAAAAATTTCAAGGCTTTTGCTCCATATTATTCGGTAACAGATGACAATTTAGATGAATCTTCTGTTTTAGCTGATGACACAAGCTATACTGAAGGAGAAAACAGCTTGACTGTCAGTGCGTCAGATTTAGCGAAAAATACAAATTCAGCAACTGCAAGCTACATTATTGATGATACGCATCCCCAAGTCTCAATAAATCTTGTTGCTGGTGAGTATTACAATCTTGTCGCTCTTGAAGAGCTTGGGCAATATTGGACAGCAATGGATACTCATTTAGCAAACGTCGTTGTTTCTCCACTTGAAACAACCGAAGGAACACACACAGTAAGCGTTACAGCCGTTGATAAAGCTGGCAACACAACGATCGCTTCTGTTGAATACCATGTCGACAACACCGCTCCAGTAATTGAACTAGACGAAGCTCAACTCAAGGACGGCGGCTTCTATAATGCAGGTTACCTCCAGTCATCGGGAAATAACCCTTATACTATTATCGACGCCAACCCAGCTTCAGCACACGCGAGCAGCATTGAAACGGAAGAAGGAACTTACAACTATACGATCGTTGCCACTGACAAAGCAGGCAATACAACTCTCAAAACCATTTCATATACAGTCGATAACACCGCTCCCCATATTTCGTTTAAATTAAATGAAAATAGTGTCTACAATAACGCTACACTCGAAGCAATTGGCCAATACTACAACGTAACTGAAAAAAATGGAAACATCGTAGTAGATGCAGATGTTCTTGTAAAGAATGTAGATGGTAGCTACACATTGAACGTAGTGGCGACGGATCTGGCTGGAAACATATCAACCGCTGCACTTGCCTATACTGTCGATAATACAAATCCGGAAATCGGGTTCCAGTTGAAAAATGATGCCCATTATACAACCGAATCATTGATTGCTGCTGTAGATGCAGGGAACTATTTCACTGCAAAAGATGCCTATTTAGAAAAAGTTAATGCAGATGAATTTGCAACTGGTGAAGGGCGTCATACGTTAACTGTTGCCGCAATCGATGCAGCAGGAAACAAAACTGAAGCTTCAATCAATTATGTGGTAGATAACTCTGCCCCAATCATCAATAGTCTAAAAGGTTTGGTTGAGGGTCAACGATTCCTACAAGGTCAGGACGTGGTTATCACTCCCGTGGCTACCGATAATTTCGACAACAACATCCAGATGACGACTTCAAAATTGGACACTTCAAAGATTGGAAAACAATTAGTAACGGTTTCTGTTGCCGATCAAGCAGGAAACGTGAGCACTTACACCATGACGTATCACGTATACAGTTTCAACGGAGTTCTTGACCCACTTAAAGCAGATGGCAAGAGCGTTTTCCAGAAAAATCGAACCGTTCCGGTAAAATTCCAAATTTCGGACAGTAATTTGTTCGTTAAAGACGCTTCAGCAACGATTCACCTAATTAAATTATCCGGTAAGGATAGTGAGGAAGAAGTCTCTACCACTACCACTTCTAACGCTACAGTCGGTAATCTGTTCCGGTATGATCTTACTGACAATCAGTACATCTTTAATCTAGGAACCAAAGATTTAGAGGTAGGACAATATAAAGTTGTAATTGCTATTAATCTTGACGGCAATACAACCCGAAAAGAATCACCAATCTTTAGTATTAAAAAATAAGATGCAGCAGTGCAGGCTTTCTGATTATCCCTCTAATGCATAAACTTGGAGGTAATCAAACTAATCACTACAAAGCAAAAGCATCGGTTCTTTGGGAACCGATGCTTTTTTGCTGTTTCTTATTTCACTTCTACAATCCAATCAAGTGCATCTTCCACTTTGCCAGTTTGAATGCCCGTGATCGTGTCGTACAGTTTTTGCGACAGCTCACCAATTTCGTGATTGTTGACGACCATTTTGCGCCCTTGCCAATTCAGTTCACCGACCGGAGAAATGACCGCGGCCGTTCCCGTGCCGAATACTTCTTCCACTTTGCCGTCCGCGAACGCTTGATAAATTTCCTGAATGGCGATTTTCCGTTCTGTTACCGCAATCCCCCATGAATTCAGCAATTCGATGATTGATGTCCGGGTAATTCCGTTCAAGATGCTGCCGTTAAGCTCAGGCGTCAGCACTTCGCCGTCGATTTTAAAGAAAATGTTCATGCTGCCGACTTCTTCAATGTATTTCTTTTCCACGCCATC
>JBFIXY010000054.1:0-8680 GCA_041605655.1 Planococcus sp. (in: firmicutes)
CTTGCTTCTTCAGAAGCACCAGGCGTACTCATTATTGGTGGAAGCCGTTTCACGACAAGCTTTGCAAAAGTGTTGAAAGACATGGATATCAAAGTTATGATCATGGATTCATCCTGGGGACGGTTGTACAAAGCCCGTCAAGCAGGATTGCCGACTTTCACCGCTGAGATTTTATCTGAGCATACCGAATATGAAGTTGATTTGACTCCATATGAAATGATGATTGTCGCAACAGAAACGGATTCATATAATGCACTCGTCGTTAATAACTTCGTTCCTGAAATGGGTCGTCCAAACCTATACCAAACGGCAATCCATACCGGAGATCCAAGCGATTTCCACTCTTCTCTCGGTGGGCGCACGTTATTCGGCAACGATTGGAACATCCACGAGCTCGACTGGAAAGTGGAAAAAGGCTACACGATGCGCAAAACACAGATTACGGAACAGTTTACGTATGATGAATTTATCTTGCGCTCAATCGAAGGCACGATTCCGTTATTCATCAAGCGCGCTCAAGGAAAACTGGAATTCCTGACGGTCGGTTCTGAAATTGAACCGAAAGAAGGCGACACACTGGTCAGCTTTTCTCCACCAGGACACCAGGAAAGCCGCGTAAAAGACAAAATCGAGTCGAACCGAAACCGGAACGAATCTCAGTCTAAAGAATGAAATCTTCCGTTTCAACGACTTGAGCGGCGATTATTAAAACCGAGTTTGCTATCATAAAGTGAGACTGATTGACTAATTACAAGTGAGTGGGCAGTATTACTGCCTGACATATGCGCAATTGAGGAGGATCTAATTATGAAGATTTTATTAGTAGACGGTACGATTATCGGAAGAAAAACAGGAGCAATCCTAGAGCAGGTGAAATTGTATATCGAGGAAGCCAATCCTGAATTGACGTTGGAAATCATGAGTTTAAATGAGTTTGACCATCAATTCGTAGATGGCCGTTCGCTTGGTGACTACAACGAAGACATGCGCGAGATGATTCGCCGTTTTGAAGAAGCAGACGGATACATCATCGCAACGCCGATTTTCCAAGGCTCGATTCCGGGCGTGTTGAAAAACGCTTTCGATATGCTGCACCCGCGCACAATGCGCTATAAGCCGGTATCGATTGTGGCAAACGGTGGAACGTATCAGCATCACCTGGTCATCGAGAACCAACTGAAGCCGATACTCGATTATTTCCGCTGCCTCGTGACGCCGAACTACGTGTACACGCACACGAGCCATTTCGATGAAACGAACTCGATTGTAAACGAAGATGTACATGATCGTTTGCGCGAGTTGGCACGCGTGTTTACGGAATACGCAAAGATGAGTACGCATTTATCGAAGGAAACGATTGATAATCCATAGGTAATAAGAAAAAACCTCCCGCGGGAGGTTTTTTTATTTGTATTATAGCTAGTTTTTTGGAAATTTTTTCTATAAATAAAATAATTTATTCCATGTAACGGATTTACCTACTCTGACTGCTGAAATACGATCTCTTGAAGGGGAAATACGATCTCTAAAGGATCAAATACGATCTGTTGTAGCCAAAATACTATCCAAAATGCCAATATGCTCCGGAATCACATAAACCCGGTCTTTAAAACTGCCTCGATATGGCATTTTCGCAGATTTCAATAATTTCGTAGAGGTGGCAGCCGAATGGATGCCTGTGAAATCACGAAATTCTTTATTCGTAATGGTGGATCCAACTAAATGACGGTAATGCGCCAAAGCGGTCAAGTGGCTGCGGCCGTCTGCGAAGTTACATGCTGCACAACGCCATTTCTTTTGTGTATATGTCATAATCTGAAATGCACAATTAGGACATAGCACGCCCTTCAAAAATGATGCGGGCAATGTAGGCATAGCTAGGGTTTTTGGGGAATGAAGACCGAGCAATTGAGTGGCTACCATTTGAGTCGTTACTGCAGACAACAGATCTTGATCGTAAGTCGACACGAGCTCGTCTACCAAATACGGCAAACCGGAAGATTGAATGAGAATTCGTTTGCCGGCTTTGGAAGCGATGACAGCGGAAGGATAGGCGAAGACGATTGCGCCGATGATTGGCAGCGCGACGTGGTGTTGTTTCAGAAAATGCGCCATCCATTTTTCATGCCGCCTGATTTGGTCGTCTGGATTGCGCAAGCCGTCAATGCTGCCATCTTTATTCGTGCGCGAAAATTGGCGAGCGTGAGGATCAAAATTTAATAAACCCGAAATGCTTTTAATTTCGAACAATAAAATGAAGCGGCTGGTCACTAGTACCGTATCCATCTGGTGAGAAGAATTGGGTTTTTGAATAAATAGATCATGGATAAAAAAATGGGGGAAGGGAATTTCGATTTCATGCCACATGGAGTCGACTCGCTGTTCTCCGTGGTAACCGGCGCTCATGCGTCGAAGTTTTTCTGTCCAATGGGGGACTTGGGGGTGAGTAAGTGGAATCCGTTGCAATAAACTTTCCAATTGGAAGATGTCTCGCGGTTCAATGCGGTGTTTTAATATCAAAGCATCAGCTCCTTTATCGTTCTAATTTGAATATAGTCGAGCAGCGAATCTGCTGCAAGCCATTTGGAGAATTTATTTTCCAGTAAAAGGTTTTACTTTCCCAGAAGCGCTAAATACTTACCCAGACACGCAAAATACTTTCCAACCCCCAACAAAAGCCAGCCAAACCGGAAGATGTTATACTAAACGCTATAGAAATGAGGGTGACAGAACAATGAAATCAGTAATTCTTGCAGAAAAGCCATCGGTGGCGCGCGATATTGCACGCGTGCTGGGATGTGCTCAAAAAGGCAACGGTTTTTTAGAAGGCAAACAATACATCGTTACGTGGGCGCTTGGGCATTTGGTGACGCAAGCGCAGCCGGAGCAATACGATAACGACTTCAAGGAATGGAAAATGGACAATTTGCCAATCATTCCGAAGCCGTTCAAATTGGTGCCAATCAAACAATCCATGAAACAATTTAATGCGGTCAAAGCGCAATTGGCGAGAGGCGATGTCAACGAAGTGATCATCGCGACTGATGCGGGCCGTGAAGGCGAGCTTGTGGCGCGCTGGATTTTGGAGAAAACGAAAACAAACAAACCAGTCAAACGCTTGTGGATTTCTTCTGTAACCGACAAAGCGATTACAGAAGGCTTCAAAAACCTGAAAGACGGCAAAGCGTATGAGAACTTGTTCCAGGCAGCGGTGGCTCGTGCGGAAGCTGACTGGGTGGTCGGCATTAACGCGACGCGCGCGTTGACGGTGAAGTACAATGCGCAATTGTCGACGGGCCGCGTGCAAACACCGACGCTTGCGATGATTGCTGAACGCGAACGGCAAATCCGCAGTTTCCAGCCGAAGCCGTATTACGGATTGCAGGCTGTGACCGAGCAAGCTGCGTTTACATGGACGGATGGCAAGTCGCCACAATCGTTCGATAAAGATAAAATCGAAGGATTGTTCAAAAAGCTCGACAACACGCACGAGGGAACCGTCACGGAAGTCAAAGTGACGCCGAAAAAACAACCGGCTCCGGCTTTATTCGACTTGACGGAATTGCAGAAAGAAGCCTATAAGCGCTATGGCTGGTCAGCGAAAGAAACGCTGAACACGCTGCAGAATTTATATGAGCGCTATAAAATTGTCACGTATCCGCGGACGGATTCGAAGCATTTGACGTCGGATATGAAAGAGACGCTGAAAGACCGCATCAAAGCGGTGCAGACGGGACCGTACCGCGCATTTGCATCGACTATTTTGAAGTCGCCGGTCGCTCCGCAAAAAGGCGTCATCGATGACAGCAAAGTGAGCGATCACCATGCCATCATTCCGACGGAAGAAACGCCACAAATGCACAATCTTTCCGATAAGGAATACAAATTATACGACATGATTGCCAAACGCTTTCTTGCCGTCTTTTATCCGATGTACGAATACGACCAAACGACGGTGAAAATCGAAGCGGGTGGCGAAACTTTCCAAACAAAAGGCAATACAATTCGCAATGAAGGTTGGAAACGTGTGTATTCAAGTGACGAGGAAAGCGGCGATACCACGCTGCCGCCATTTGAAAAAGGACAGCAGCTCCAGCTCAAAGGCATCTCGTTGACAGAAGGCAAAACAAAGCCGCCTGCTTTTTTCAATGAAGGAACGTTGCTTGGTGCAATGGAAAATCCTGCGCAGTTCATGGCAGGAGAATCGAAAGACTTGATCCAGACGCTTGGTGAAACGGGTGGGCTTGGAACCGTGGCAACGCGTGCAGACGTGATCGATAAATTATTCAACACCTTCCTGATCGAAAAGAAAGGCAAGGATTTGACGATCACTTCGAAAGGACGCCAATTGCTGGAACTTGTGCCGGAAGATTTGAAATCGCCGAAGCTGACAGCCAATTGGGAGCAACAGCTGACGAAAATCGCAAAAGGCGAATTGAAAAAAGACGATTTCGTCAAAGAGATGATTGCATTTGCTGAAAAATCGGTATCGGACATCAAGAAAAGCGACAAGAAATTCAAGCACGACAACGTCACGGGAAAAACATGCCCGGATTGTGGCAAACCGCTGCTTGAAGTCAACGGCAAACGCGGCAAGATGAATGTCTGCCAAGACCGCGAATGCGGTTATAAGAAGCAAGTGGCGATGCAGACAAATGCGCGTTGCCCGAACTGTCACAAAAAGCTGGAAATGCAAGGCGAAGGCGACGGCAAGATTTTCGTCTGCAAATGCGGACATCGTGAGAAATTGTCGGCATTCGAAAAGCGCCGTAACAATAACCAATCGAAAGCGAATAAAAAGGATGTCAATAAATTCCTGAATCAGCAAGACGAAGCGCCAGCCAATACGGCAATGGCGGATGCGTTGAAAAAATTATTGGGGCAGAACGATTAAATTCCGATTGCTCCCATGATATGCTTAGACAAAAGAAGCATGTGAGGTGCAGTTCATGGCGAAAAAGGTCGCGAAAACGAACGCGGCGCGCATTCTCGATAAAGAAAATGTAGCGCATGAAGTTCTTCAATACGATTCACAGGACGGCAAAATCGATGGCGTTTCAGTTGCTGAGAAAATCGGTTATCCGGTTGATCTCGTCTATAAAACGCTTGTCGCTGTCGGAAGCTCAAAGCAGCATTACGTTTTTATCATTCCAGTCGCAGAAGAGCTGGACTTGAAAGCCGCTGCAAAAGCCGCTGGCGAGAAGAAAATTGAAATGGTGCCGGTAAAAGAAATTCTCACATTGACTGGCTATATCCGCGGCGGCTGTTCGCCGCTCGGCATGAAAAAGCAATTTGCTTCATTCGTTGCCACGCAAGCTGAAAGCTTAGAGGAAATCATCGTTTCCGCTGGCAAAATCGGCATGCAATTGAAGCTAACACCCAATGACTTGATAAAAACCATGAACGGCCGTTACGCTGACGTAACAGCGGCAGACTAAAAAGGCCCATCCATTCGATCGAATGGATGGGCTATCACTTTGCAAAAAGAAAGAAGGATATGAATGGGACGTGCATTTTTCTACCGCTGGTTGTTTTTTATTAGCGGACTGATTGTTTTAGCTTTTGGCTTTACGATGATTATCAAAGCCGATCGGCTGGGCATCGGGCCATGGGACGTCTTGAACGTCGGATTATTTAAGAATTTCGGGCTGACGATCGGCACATGGGCGATTTTAGTCGGATTGGCTGTGATGGCAGTCACAGTAATATTCACACGGGAAATTCCGCAAATCGGCACGTTCTTGAACATGCTGCTGATCGGCATATTTATCGACTTCTTCTACTGGATATTGCCGGATGTTGAAACGCTTGGAGCTCAAATCGCCATGTTTATCGTCGGGATATTCATTGGCGGCTATGGCGTTGGGCTTTATGTATCACCGCGCATGGGAGCGGGGCCGCGAGACAGTTTGATGTTATTACTGGTTGATAAAACAGGATTCAGCATCAGCGTTGTCCGTATGGCAATGGAAGTCTCGGTTGCGCTTGTCGGTTGGATGCTTGGAGGTCCTGTCGGCATCGGTACAATCGTGGTTGCCTTATTTACCGGTAAGATTGTTCAATTTTCGCTGCCGCAATTCGAGCGGATGCTAAAACGAATCATTGAAAAAGGAGCAGACATTCCACCCGTGTTAAAAATATAAAACGAAAAGCAGGGAAGTTGAATCCCTGCTTTTATTATGTTATAAATAAAACCAAGTAATTCAATTGGTATTATAATGATTATGCAGAATGCCAATATCTTATATAACAAAATAATACATTCATATAAAAGGGGTTTATATATGGGACGCGAGTTTGTAGAAATTTTTGATGAGTGGGTACACACTTATGACGAATCAGTTGAAGGGAAAGATAAAGAATACGAAGATGTCTTCGAGCATTACGACGGTATTTTGCAAGCCACGGCAAACTTAGCCATTAGTCCGGTTGTGGAATTTGGGGTAGGAACAGGGAATTTAACGCAAAAATTAATAGAGCGTGGCATGCAAGTGACGGGCATTGAGCCGAACGAAGCCATGCGTGAAGCCACTTCTGTGAAACTACCAGAACTCCAGTTGCACGACGGCGACTTCCTGGATTTCCCGCAATCTGAAGAAGTCAATACTTTTACAAGTTCTTATGCATTTCACCATTTGACGGATGCTGAAAAAGCACAAGCTTTTCACCTTTATGCACAAAAGTTGCAAGTGGGTGGTAAAGTCGTATTTGCTGATACTGTGTTCGAATCTTCTGAGATCAAAGAGCAAATAATTGAATTTGAACAATCCCGCGCTTATTCTAATCTAGTAGAGGATTTAAAGCGCGAGTACTACACCACGATCCCAGTCCTTAGGGAACTCATTGAAGCAGCAGGCTTCACGGTAGAATTTACGCAATTGAATAAATACGTATGGCTGATTGACGCAACAAAGAAAGCATAGATCAACGTCAATGAATAATGATGATTCGGTAAGTTATTTAAATCATGATTTAAAACAAAACCACAAAACCCAAAGGAGACGATCTTATGAAAAAAATGAATGTCGAAAGCTTTAACTTGGACCACACGAAAGTAGCTGCGCCATATGTACGTTTAGCAGGAGAGAAAATAGGAGCAAAAGGCGATGTTATCCGCAAATACGATATCCGCTTCAAGCAGCCGAACAAAGAGCATATGGATATGCCTGGCTTGCATTCGTTGGAGCATATGATGGCGGAGCATAGCCGCAACCATTCTGACCAGATTATCGATATCGGACCGATGGGCTGCCAAACTGGATTTTATATGTCCGTCATCAACCATGACGATTACGATGACATTTTGACTATTTTAGAAAACACATTAAATGATGTGCTCGAAGCGGATGAGGTGCCTGCATGCAACGAAGTGCAATGCGGTTGGGCAGCAAGCCATAGCTTGGAAGGTGCAAAAGAAATAGCTCGTGAAATGTTGGCGAAAAAAGACGAATGGCGCCAAGTATTCGCCGAAGAAACAGCTTAAGGAGAATCGACATGAATTTTGCGTCCAATATACAGCAATTGATTGGCAATACGCCTTTAATGGAATTGACGCGCGTCGAAATTCCAAACAACTGTCGAATTTTTGCCAAACTTGAATACTTCAACCCAGGCGGAAGCGTCAAAGATCGTCTGGGTGTTTCTTTGATTAAAGATGCGGAGGAACGGGGCTTGTTGCAGCCAGGTGGTACAATCATCGAACCGACTGCAGGGAATACGGGAATTGGTCTCGCCATTGCAGCAATCGGCAAAGGCTACCAGGTGAAGTTTGTCGTTCCGGAAAAATTTAGCCAAGAGAAACAAGGCCTGATGCGCGCACTTGGAGCGGAAGTCATCAATACGCCGACTGCGGAAGGCATCAAAGGGGCAATCGCAAAAGCGGAGCAACTGGTACAAGAGCTTGGCGCCTTCTCACCGTCGCAATTTTCAAATCCGGCAAACCCGGAAACCTATGTCCATACGCTTGGGCCGGAATTATGGGAAGCGCTTGACGGCGCTATTGATATTTTCGTAGCCGGCGCAGGTTCGGGTGGAACATTCATGGGGACTTCACGCTTTTTAAAAGCGAAAAATGAAAGCATTAAAACCGTTATTGTGGAACCGGAAGGCTCGATTCTTCAAGGAGAGCCAGGACCTCATTTAACGGAAGGCATCGGCATGGAGTTTTTGCCGGATTATATGGACCCGACTTATTTTGATGCAATTCATTCGATTACGGATCGCGAAGCGTTTGCAGCAGTGAAAGAACTGGCGCAGAAAGAAGGACTATTGGTCGGCAGTTCCTCGGGCGCCGCTTTTCAAGCTGCTTTAAAAGAAGCTGAAACAGCCAAATCAGGAAGTCATATTGTCACAGTGTTTGCGGATTCTAGTGAACGCTATATGAGCCAGAACATATACGGAAGAACTTTTGAGGAGGATTATTCATGAAGCCGAAAACAAGATTGATTCATGGTGGCATATTTGGAGACGAAGCAACAGGTGCAGTATCCACACCGATTTATCAGGTAAGCACATACAAACAAGAAGCGGTCGGCAAATTTAAAGGCTATGAGTATTCGCGTACTGGAAATCCGACGCGCCACGCACTTGAAGAATTGATAGCGGATGTGGAATTTGGACATGCAGGTTTTGCCTTCGGTTCAGGCATGGCAGCCATTTCTTCTGTTATGATGTTGTTTTC
>JBFIXY010000055.1:0-8654 GCA_041605655.1 Planococcus sp. (in: firmicutes)
AAGCTCGCGTTAACGGCTGCCATCATCCTGATGGTGTTGGCGATTTTCGATTATATGTACCAGAAATACGAGTTTGAAAAAAAGATCAAGATGTCGAAGCAAGACATCAAAGACGAGTACAAAAAAGCGGAAGGCGATCCGCTAATTAAGCAAAAGATCAAAGAAAAGCAACGTTCAATGAGTATGAACCGCATGATTCAGGACCTGCCAAGTGCGGACGTCCTGATTACGAACCCGACCCATTACGCGATCGCGATTCAATACGACGCGGAGACGATGGAAGCGCCAAAGGTCATTGCCATGGGAAAAGATCATTTGGCTTTGAAAATCAAAGAAAAAGCGAAAGAACTTGATATTATCATTATGGAAAATAAGCCGCTCGCCCGCGCATTATACGCCCAAGTGGAAGTAGGGGATTCGGTCCCTGAAGATCTATTCCTGGCAGTGGCAGAGGTTTTAGCATACATTTACCGATTAAAAGGAAAAATCAGCTGATAAGGAAGAGGAGGGAACCCCATGAAAATAAAAGATTATGCCATATTAGTATCCGTCATCATGATTATTGTCATGATGGTCATTCCTCTTCCACCGTTATTATTGGATATTTTGATCATGGTCAACCTGAGCATCGCATTGACCATTATTTTAGTTGCCATGAATACCCGGGAAGCATTGGAATTTTCAATCTTTCCTACTTTATTATTGCTAACGACGTTATTCCGCCTCGGACTGAATGTCTCGACAACGCGATCTATCCTGACAAACCAAACAGGTGGCGAAGTGATTGAAACGTTCGGCTCGTTCGTTGTCGGGGGCAGCGCGATTATCGGGATCTTGGTTTTCTTGATCCTCGTCATCATTCAGTTTTTAGTTATCACAAAAGGTTCGGAACGCGTTGCAGAAGTGGCAGCGCGTTTCACACTCGATTCGATGCCGGGTAAACAAATGAGCATCGATGCGGACCTTGGTGCTGGCATGATTTCCGACATAGAAGCAAAAAAGCGAAGAGAAAAAGTCGGCCAAGAAGCGGACTTTTACGGGGCAATGGACGGAGCCAGTAAATTCGTTAAAGGCGATGCCATTGCTGGAATTATCATTACAATCATTAACATCATCGGTGGATTGGTCATCGGAGTTGTCGTTCATGACTTGCCATTTGGAGAAGCGGCAAAAATCTTCACTTTGCTGTCAATCGGCGACGGACTTGTCAGCCAAATACCGGCTCTACTCATTTCCACCGCTTCAGGTATCGTCGTCACGCGTGCGGTTTCTGAAGGCAACCTTGGTACGGATATCACGAAGCAATTATTCGCTTATCCAAAACTGCTCTATATTGTAGCCGGAACGCTCGGATTGATCGCGGTATTCACGCCAATCAATCCGATGCTGGTCCTTCCGGTCGCAGGACTTGTTGCATTTGGCGGCTATACGATGCAAAGCAATTTGAATAAAGAAGAACAAGAAGAAAAGGCATCGAGCGAAAAAAGTCCGGAGCTCGATGCCATTAAAAGTCCGGAAAGCGTCATCGACTTGTTGCATGTCGATGCGATCGAGTTTGAATTCGGTTACGGCTTGATACCGATTGCCGACAAAAACCAAGGCGGCGACTTGCTTGACCGGGTCATCATGATTCGCCGTCAATGTGCGATCGAGTTAGGCATTGTGGTGCCGGTCATTCGCATTCGCGACAATATCCAATTGCAGCCTAACGAATACGTCATTAAGATTAAAGGGAATCGCGTCGCATCAGGCGAAATCATGCTGAATCATTATTTAGCGATGAGTCCTGGGGTCGACGACGATAGCATTGAAGGGATCCCGACAGTGGAACCGGCATTCGGCATGCCTGCTTTATGGGTCAACGAAGACATGAAAGAAGAAGCGGAAATGTCCGGCTATGCGATTGTCGATCCGCCTTCGGTCGTTTCCACGCACTTGACGGAAGTGATCAAGCGCCATGCGCACGAATTGATCGGCCGACAAGAAGTGCGTGCTTTGATTGAAAACATCCGGGAATCGTCTCCTGCGGTCGTGGAAGAATTGATCCCGAACCAGATGGCGATCGGCGAAGTGCAAAAAGTGCTCATGAAACTCTTGAAAGAAAAAGTGTCGATTCGTAATTTGCTAGCCATCCTTGAAACGCTAGCCGATTTTTCCACGCAAACAAAAGACGCCGATATTCTGACGGAATACGTCCGTCAAGCCTTATCGCGTCAAATTACCTTGCAATACGCTCAGCCGAACCAAGCGTTGCAAGTGATTACGGCGGGAGCGAGCCTGGAAAAGAAATTTGCTGAATCTGTTCATCGTTCTGAACAAGGTACGTACTTGTCGATTGATCCAGAGAGCACACAATTGATCTTCCAGAGCATTTCAGATCAGGTTTCGCAATTGCAGCGTACCGGTGTTCAACCGATTTTGCTGGCGTCTCCTGGAACGCGCATGTACATGCGCCAATTTATCGAACGTTTTTCACCGGAACTTCCGGTTTTGTCATACAATGAACTGGAACCGGAAATCGAAATTCAAAGCGTCGGCATTGTCAATATACCAAGTGGGGCGGTTAATACAACATGAGATTAAAAACATACATTGTTGAAAACGTGGCAGATGCGATTCCAATGATTAAACGAGACTTGGGTGCTGATGCACTTATTTTAAATACCAAAAAAATCAGAACGGGCGGATTTTTCGGGTTTTTTCAAAAAGAAAAATTGGAGGTCATCGCAGCTCTAGAAGCGAAGCCGCTCATACCCGCCAAACCGTCGCCAGTCCCACGAAGTATACCAGTTCCTGCAAAAAAACAAGAAACTCCGCCGGTCATCGAACCGAAACTGACTGCGAATCCGGCACAAGAGGCAAATGAATTGATCAATGAACTGAAAAGTATCAAGCAATTGATGATGCACGTCGTAGAAGAAGACCGATTGCCTAAAGTATTGCAGCCGTTAAGTGCTCGCATGGCAGCACAGGAAGTGGAGAAAGAAATTCAATCTGAGATTTTTGCAAAACTGATTGTGGCACTTGACCGAAATCCTGCGCTAACAGAAGAAGAGGTCTATGAAACTGCACATGCTGAAATTATCCATTTGATCAAAATACACGAGAAACCGACATCCGTAAAAGACCCGGAAATGGTTTGTTTTATCGGACCTACGGGTGTCGGGAAAACGACGACGATTGCTAAAATCGCAGCGGACTTCATGTTGCGTGAAGAAAAGAAAGTCGGCCTCATAACATCAGATACATTCCGAATTGCAGCTGTAGAGCAGTTAAAAACTTACGGCGTCATTCTGAATATTCCAGTGAAAGTTGTAGATACCTCTGCAGGCTTGCAGCAGGCAATAACTGAATTGAAGGAATGCGACATTATCTTAATGGACACTGCAGGACGCAATTACCAGCAAAAGCAATATATCGAGGACCTTGAGCGATTATTGCCGAAAGAAGCAAAGATTCAGATCAACTTGGTGCTTAGCTTAACTTCAAAGTTTGAGGATATGAAAAAGATTATTGAAAACTTCAATACGATTAAAATGGATCAGCTTGTTTTAACTAAGAAAGATGAAACAAGTTCAGCAGGCGCAATCCTCAATTTGATTTGTCGATATGCAATACCTATCAGTTATATCGGGAACGGTCAAAATGTGCCAGACGATCTTGTTGCTGCTAGTCCTGAAAAGATTGCGGATTTTGTGTTAGGAGACAACAGCTATGATTGACCAAGCAAAACAATTAAGAGAAAAAATGCTTCAAAAAAACTCGAAAAAGCCGAAAAAAGCGAACCGACAAACACGAGTAATTGCCGTTACGAGTGGCAAAGGCGGAGTAGGCAAATCCAATTTCGCGCTAAATTTCGCTTTAAGTTTGATCGAACAACAAAAGAAAGTGCTTATTTTTGATGTCGATCTTGGATTTGCCAATATAGACGTTTTATTGGGGCGTACACCTAAAGAATCGATTGCCTCGCTAATCGAAAAAGATTTATCGATTTGGGATATCATTGAAGATGGTCCGAACGGACTTCAATTCATTTCGGGAGGAACAGATTTTGATGAAATGTTTCGACTCGATGAAACAAAAATCAACAAATTTTTCTATGAAATGAGTCAGCTTCAAGGTTCTGTCGATTATATTATCCTGGATACTGGAGCGGGCTTATCCTATGAAAACATGCGCTTTATCTTAGCGGCTGACGACGTCATTTTGGTCACGACACCTGAACCGACATCAATCACAGACGCATATTCAGTAGTGAAAATGGTTCAAGTGAAAGATCCGAATGTTCATATGGCACTTGTTGTCAATCAATGCACAAGCGATAAAGAAGCAAGCAAAACAGCTGATAATTTCAAGCACGTCACTGCGAAATTTCTCAATAAGGAAATCGATTTACTTGGTTCGATTCCACAAGACACGAATGTACCGACCGCTGTAAAGAAACAAATTCCTTTCATGTTGGCTTACCCAAATAGCCAAGCGACCCTCGCAATGAAAAAGATGGCACATGGCTATTTAAAACTGCCTGTACCTTATAAGTTGGGGTTGAAAGGGTTTTTACTGAAAATACTCCTCAAATGACCCGGAAATCTTGAAATATTGGTGGTGAAATGCATAATGGCGACCAAACTATCAAATGATGAAGTGGATTGCTGGGAAAAATGGCGGCAACATCGCGATGCCGATGCGGGTAACTTCCTTGTTGAAAGATATTCGCCTTTAGTGGACTTTGTTGTGCAGCGCTTCATGGTTAGTCTTCCAAAAACAATTAGTCAAGACGATATCCGCAGCCTCGCATACGAAGGTTTGCTGGATGCATTTGATAAATTCGATTGGAACAAAGACTTGAAATTTGAAACCTATGCTACATGGCGGATAAAAGGAGCTGTCATTGATGGATTGCGCCAAAGCGATTGGTTGCCGCGTTCCATTCGCGACAAAGTAAAAAAAATCGAGAAGGCGTACGTTGAGCTTGAACAGCAAAACAATGCTGCTGTAACGGACGCTGAAGTGAGCGCTTATCTTGGAATTACAAAAGCCGAGTTGAACAAGGCTGTTTCAGAAGCTGCGCTTTCATCAATTGTCTCCATTGATGAAGCAGCTTATGGCGATGATGCTAGCGATAAATACAAAATTGTCGATTCTTCCGTTGTTACATCGCCTGAGAAAAACCTTGCTGCTCAGATGATAAAAGAATCGCTCACGCGTGCAATCGACCGCTTGCCAGAGAAGGAAAAATTAGTAGTTTCACTTTGTTATTTTGAAGAACTGAAATTGACTGAAATTGCAGAAGTGTTGAGTGTCAGCGTCTCACGTGTTTCCCAGCTACATTCAAAAGCTATTCTACGGTTGAATGCAGCAATTATCGAACCGCATGACCATTATTGAAAATAAGGAACGGGTGTGTATTACATGAATGTTTTTTTAACTGCTGCATTGCTTTTGTCGGTAATGGTGAATATTGGGGCAATTTTCTTTTTGTGGAAGATGCATAAAAAAGAATCACTTGATCCCACGTTGACTATGGATGAAATTTACATAGGAATGGAAGAATTTGTGCGCACAATTGAAAAAGAAAATAATTACCTCTTCCAAAATATGACTGATTATATTAAAGTAAAAGAACAAGAACTGGAAAAAAGAATCCGTGTTATTGAAGGTAAACAGCCATTCTCAGAGCTTGTTCCACAAGAAGTAGAAATCGATCTTCCAAAATTAGAAGATATCCCCTTCAAAGAACAAGAAGAAGCCGGGTCAGATAAAGTGGAAACTTTGTACAAACAAGGGTTTTCTTCAGCTCAAATTGCTAAAGTCCTGAAAATTGAACTTGGTCAAGTTGAATTGATCATCAATATGCTCAATTTAAAGAAAAGCTATCAACAGTAAAATGGGGTGCTCAATTTGCGGATTGACGGCAGTACGGTATTTCAGGGAGAACGAATTCAAAAATCGTCTACAGATATAAAGTCGATTGAATCTTTTGCGGACATCATGAAAAACTCGCGCATGAAGATGAGAAATGATTCGTTAACAGGATTGATGGAGCGGGTCGATCTGCAAGGACAAAAATTAGCGAAGCAGCGGACGTTGGAAAATTTATTGGATTACAAAGCGTTGGTCAAACAATTCATTAACGAAGCGTTGACCTATGGGCTGCAATTGAATGAAAAGCACAGTGAACACCCATTCGGCGGCATGAATACGCATCAATTGATCGAAGTGATTGATGAAAAAGTGTTGGAAATACAGGATGAAGTGTTGCGTAATGAGCAAGAAGGAATCGATACTTTGCGGCTTGTCGGTGAAGTAAAGGGACTTTTGTTGAATTTGTATATGTAGTAGAGACCATAGGGGGACAACATGGATAAAAATCGTCGCGAATTTTTTCGTATATTTCTACATGGTACTGTGAGTGGGCAAATCTCGGTAGCAGGTTGTCCATTTGAACCGCTGCAAATCGAGGATATTAGCGTCAAAGGTCTACGTTTTCTCAGCTCTGAAAACCTCTTAAGAGATATGCCAGTCTGTTGCGACTTTGCCATTTTAGATCAAGAATTCCTTCTTGAAGGGAAAATTATTCGCAAAGAGGAAAAAGAAGACCTTTTTGAATATGGAATCGTATTCAGGACGGACCAGCGCACCGAATCTGCATTATTTAAGCAATTAAATTATTATCAAATCCGGCTTCGCAAAGGTGAGATAGAGGTTTGATGACTACAAGTCCAGGCAAAAATGCTGGACTTTTTTATTTGAAATTTTTCTCTTTCCGGGACATGTCGAACATGCTATACTAATATTTGGTCAAAAATAACAAAAAAACAGTAATAAGAAAAGAGATAATGGTAATGAATAATTCGAAAGTACTTACATGGGTCGCAGTTCTCGCATGGATGGCCGTCATATTTGGTTTTTCTCACCAACCTGCTACGGTATCAAGCAGCATGAGTTCGAGTATTACTGAAGTCATATTAGATGCAATTTCCCGATTTTCTTCAAATTTCGCGGTAGATGCAGACATTCTTCATAAGTTTGTTAGGAAAAATGCTCACTTTTTTGTATATTTGATTTTAGGTATTCTAGTCTTCCATGCTATGCGAACAAGTGGGATTCGCGGCTATGTGGGAGCGATTATCGCTTTGGCAATCTGTGGCCTTTATGCGATATCAGATGAAACTCATCAATTGTTTATTGCTGGTCGCAGCGGTGAAATTCGAGATGTTTTCATCGATAGCGCGGGTGCCTTTACTGGTATTGGGTTGATGTTTTTGTTAACTGAATGGAAAATTGTGAAAAATTGGATGATGACAAAAACTTTTATTCAGGTAGCCAGACGTTGACTTACAAAGAAATTTTTCTATCTTAAATTTACAAACTCAATTTAACATTATTAAGCACTCTCGATTTAAGGCTTTTTTTTCTTTAGCCAATAATCGAAAGTGCTTTTTATATTATTTTTAGACTGTTAATAGGAATATTTATGAATATAGGTTATAGAGAAATTTACAAGATGGAAATAACCCGTCTATACAATTATAGGAGGATAAATGAGTCATTGCAGTTTTTATAAAAAGAAAATAATGGAAAAATATTAATATGTTAATTAACTCAAATATGGTTTAACAATTTATTTCATTTTAATGTACATATTGAATTTGTATCTTTTTAAAATAATGTTCTATGCACAACTTGTATTGAATATATTAAAGTACATGAATCAATTTCATAAATGGCCCTTTTAAAAAAGTGTAGATGGTTTTTGGCTCATTTTTTCTGTTTCTTAAATTTAAGCAGCTGCTAAAGCGGCGTGCTTGGCAGCTTTCAGTCGATCACTCGCGAAACGAGATGCGTTGTAAACCAAGGTAACGAATTGAAAATGAACTTTCGCTTTCTTTCCGGTCCGGTGCCGGACGTTATTTAAATCGAAATACTCCTTCAAGTAGGCGTTGACGCGTTCCACTGCAGCGCGCTGTTTATAGTACAGCGTCCATTTCAAGGAACCTCTGGCAGGGGACGTATATTTTCGAAGGTCTACTGACCTTTTGATTTTAAAGATTTTTTGGCAAAGGGAATCGTCTTTCAACGGACACGTCGCACACTCTTTGGGACGGGAATATTTCAAGGTTTCGTATTTGGCGTCATAGCTGTCGTAGCGATACGCGTGTTCCCGAACGCACGTCGGCGCGAAAAGCTCATCGAAGCCGATGAGCTTTCCTTCCCTACGCGGGTTGTATGCGATGACGGCGTGAAGGTTCATCTCTTGCAGTTGCCGGTAAATGGGTTTGTAATCATACCCCTTGTCCAAGATGCCCGCTTGAAAAAGACCAGGCATCGTTTGCTGGATTTGCCTGAGGAGGGGGATGGCGGCTTTCCCATCATTCAAGTTGCCGGAACTCATGAGGCCCCGGACAATGTATTGGCTGATCGTACTGACAGCTAAATGCGCTTTGTAGCCGAACCAGAACGTATTTTTTCCTTCACTGTTTTTCTTGATGCCCCATTTCGGGGCAATGGGCATTTCGTTTACCAGCGCCTCGGTGGAGGCATCCAGTTGATGGACGATTTCTTTTTCATAGAGCGTCTTCTCAGCTTCCTGTTTTTGTTGGGCAGCTTGCCACTCAGCTTGTTCGTCTTTCGGCTTCCGTCCTCGTTTTTTC
>JBFIXY010000056.1:0-8550 GCA_041605655.1 Planococcus sp. (in: firmicutes)
GGTTATGATCAAACGACGGCGAAAGAAATAGCGGCTCATGCCCATGTTGCTACAGGAACGTTTTATCGCTATTTCTCAGACAAACGCCAAGTATTGATGTCGCTAATTGAAAACCAAGTGGAAAACATCATGCCGCTAGACCTTGAATGGAAAGGCGGAGATCCTGAGAAGCTCTTGGCGGGACGTCTTGAAATGCATTACCACAAAATGAATGAATCGAGTTTAAGTAAATTGTTGCCTGAACTATTGCTGCGAGATGCCGAATTGGCCGCGGTGGTGAAAGAAGCGAGAGCGCATATGCAAAAAAAAGTGCTCGAGCATTTAGAAAAATTGCAACGTAAAGGGCTGATGTGGCCGGACATTGATGTTGCCACTTTAAGCTGGTGCCTGCAAGCGCTTCTCGAAAAAGTGCAAGTTCGCAATAGCGAAGGCTTTGAAGTGGATTATCAACAATTCGCTAAAGTCTTCTGCAGAACGCTGTTTCCACCGGATATCATCAAGCAGATGCGGGAAGGCACTTTGGATGAACAGACTGAAATTCTTTTGGGAAAAGCTGGAAGTACCTTTTGGAGCCGAGGTACTTGAATGCATCACCTTAGCAAGACATGAAAGTTCATAAAACGAGTAAGTATACTGAACGGAAGGAACGTGACACGATGAAAGCGAAATTATTTACTGCTACGAGCAATACCTCTTGCCGAAAAGCGATTACATGGTTGAACGAATACAATATTCCTTATATCGAGAAGAACATTTCCGTCACCCCGATTACCGTTGAAGAAATTCAAGAAATACTGTCGTTAACGGATGAAGGCACGGAAGAAATCATTTCGAAAAAAGCTTATGCGATCAAAAAGCTAAAAATTGATTTGGATGGGTTGTCGATGCAAGAACTTTACGAATTGATTCAAGGAAATCCAGCCATACTAAGATTGCCAATCCTTCACGATGGCAAAAAACTGCAAATCGGTTACAACGATGACGAAATTCGCCAATTTCTTCCGAGATGGTTTCGGATGAGCCAATTCCAAAAGCTGAAAGCCGTTCCTCACTGAGTTCGCGTCATGCGTTTGATAAAGGTAAGAATCCGGTGTTTTATTTTCTCGCGAAAACCCGATATGGTATTATAGATAGAACAAATGGGGTGTGAAGATGCGGAAAAAGTACAGGGAGTTGAAACGAAAAGGCAATGTCATCGTTTTCCCTAACACTGTACAAGTGTTATTAACGGAGGGCATGAACTTGCTGAAAGACGAGAAATACGTCAGCGCTCGCGATAAGCTATATGAAGTGCTTTTCTATGAACCTGAACATCCAGGTGCACTAGGGGCATATGCTTATTGCTTATTTGAACTTGGCGAATACGAAGAGGCACTGGAAGTGTGTAAGGAACTGCTGAAAGTGGGGCCGGTCCATTACCTCGAAACGATGGAACTCTATATCAGCATCTTGATGCAGCTTCGTGCATTTTCTGAAGCGGAGCATGTAATCGAAGCATTGATTGAGGAAGAAGTATTGCCGGTAGAACGGCTAGAGCAATTTCAACAATTGCGGGATCTCAATGAACGCATAGCATCGAAATCGGCACCAGTCAAAATCGATCCAACTTTATATGCGGTAGGGAATTTTGTAGCGTTGCCACCCGCTGAACAGGAGAGGCGAGTGCTTGAACTGCCAGTAGGATCGGTTGAAGTGATGAAAAGCAGCATGATTGAACTCGTTCAGCATCCGGATACAGACTTGCTAGCAAAGACATACATATTATTCAAACTTTACGAAGAAAATGTTGATGCCCAAGTGAAGCTCAACAAATTCAGTTTAGATGGTACATATTCGATTCAGCAATTGCCGGATCCAGCACAAGACAACAAAATCATAGCGGTTAAAAAGGTTTTAGAAGATGCGATGCAAAAAGATCCGACGCGCCTTGAAATGACGATGGAGCTGTTTGACAGGCATGTATTCATATTCTATCCATTCTTATGGGAAGCTTTTAGCGAAAATCAAGTTGCAGAAGCTTACAAAGGGTATTTGGATATGTTATTTTCAGAAGAGGCACCAAAAAGCGTGAATCAGGAGCTCTTGAACCTCATTTTACAAGCAGAACAATGGTTTGAGATGCGCAACGGATAGAAATAGTTGAACCTGGCGTTAGGTGTGATATAATATGGAAGTTGTCAAAAATCGTATAAAACGTAATATGACTTTTAAGAAAATGTTTGGAGGGCTTATAATATGTCAGCAAAATGGGAAAAACACGAAGGTAACACAGGAACTCTTACGGTAGAAGTGCCAGAGGAGCAAGTAAACGCGGGATTGGACAAAGCGTTCAAGAAAGTTGTTAAAGAAATCAACGTACCAGGTTTCCGTAAAGGGAAAATGCCGCGTCAAATGTTCGAACAACGTTTTGGTACAGAATCACTTTACCAAGATGCTTTGGATTTCATCTTGCCGGACGCTTACGCTAACGCTGTAGAAGAAGCAGGCATCAACCCTGTAGACCGTCCTGAAATTGAAATTGAAACAATGGAGAAAAACAAACCATTAGTATTCACAGCTAAAGTGACGGTTAAACCGGAAGTTCAGCTTGGCGAATACAAAGGTCTTGAAGTTTCTCAATCAGACGCTGAAGTGACTGACGAAGAAATCGAAAACCAATTAAAAGAAAACCAAGAGCGTCTTGCTGAATTGACTGTTAAAGAAGACGAAGCAATCGTCGAAGGCGATACTGCAGTAATCGACTTTGAAGGATTCGTAGACGGTGAAGCATTCGAAGGCGGACAAGGAAATGATTATTCCCTTGAAATCGGTTCAAATTCATTCATCCCAGGTTTTGAAGCACAATTAGTTGGCGCGAAATCAGGCGAAGAAAAAGAAGTTGAAGTAACATTCCCTGAAGAATACCACGCTGCTGAACTTGCAGGAAAAGCTGCAACTTTCAAAGTGAAAATCAACGAAGTGAAATCGAAAGAACTTCCAGAGTTAAACGATGAGCTTGCAAAAGAAATCGATCCTGAAGTTGAAGGATTGGATGCACTTCGTGCGAAGTTGAAAGAATCAGCAGCTGCTGAGAAAAAAGCTAACGCTGATGCAAAACTTCGCGATGAGCTAGTTCAAAAAGCTGCTGGAAACGCAACTATCGAAATCCCGGAAGCGATGATCGTTTCTGAAACTGATCGCATGATGAGCGATTTCGAACAGCGTTTGTCCCAACAAGGTATGAACCTTGAGCTATACTTCCAGTTCTCTGGACAAGACGAAGCTGCACTTCGCGAGCAAATGAAAGGCGACGCAGAAACTCGCGTTCGCGTATCATTAGTTCTTGAAGCAATTGCTGCTGCTGAAAACATGGAAGTGTCTTCTGAAGACATCGATGCTGAGCTAGACAAAATGGCTGCTCAGTTCAACATGGACAAAGAGCAAATCAAAACTGCACTTGGCGGTACTGAAATGCTTGAAAACGACATCCGTATGCAAAACACTGTTGAGTTCTTAGTGGAAAATGCAACAATCACAACTGAAGTTGCAGATGCACCAAGCGCTGAATAATGAACACATAAGCAAGACTTAAAACAAGGCGCGTCATTCGCGCCTTGTTTTACTCTACATAGAACAACACAAATGCCGCACTACAGAAAAGCGTAGTCTTTGTAGTAATTCTAATTAGTTGCTACAATGAGCATAATCTTGTAAGATAATGGCTTGAATAGGGGTGGATACATTGTTCAAATTCAATGACGAAAAAGACCATTTAAAATGTTCGTTCTGCGGTAAACCGCAAGAGCAGGTCCGTAAACTGGTCGCAGGACCGGGTGTATATATTTGTGACGAATGTATCGAGCTTTGTACGGAAATCGTAGAAGAAGAGCTTGGTACAGAAGAAGCGGTTGAGTTCAAAGAAGTACCGAAGCCGAAAGAAATCATGGATATTCTTGGCGGTTATGTAATTGGACAAGACAAAGCGAAAAAATCGTTGGCTGTCGCCGTTTACAATCATTACAAACGTGTTAATTCACAAAGCAAAATTGACGATGTGGAATTGTCTAAATCGAATATCGTTTTGATCGGTCCAACAGGTAGCGGTAAAACATTGCTAGCTCAGACTTTGGCCCGCATTCTAAACGTACCTTTCGCAATCGCGGACGCAACTTCTTTAACGGAAGCTGGGTACGTAGGCGAAGATGTTGAAAACATTCTACTGAAATTGATTCAAGCTGCAGATTACGATGTTGAGCGCGCTGAAAAAGGCATCATCTACATCGATGAAATCGATAAAGTGGCTCGTAAATCCGAGAACCCATCGATTACGCGCGATGTATCAGGTGAAGGCGTGCAACAAGCGCTATTGAAAATTCTTGAAGGCACGACTGCAAGCGTACCGCCACAAGGTGGACGTAAGCATCCGCATCAAGAGTTTATCCAAATCGATACGACAAACGTCTTGTTCATCGTCGGTGGTGCATTTGATGGTGTAGAACAAATCATCAAACGTCGTCTCGGTAGCAAAATTATCGGTTTCGGAGCAGATCCGAACAAAGAAGAATTGGATGATAAATCATTGCTAAGCCAATTGATTCCTGAAGATTTGCTGAAATTCGGTCTGATTCCTGAGTTCATCGGTCGTTTGCCGGTATTGGCAAGCTTGGAACAATTGGATGAAAGCGCATTGGTGCAAATTTTAACAGAGCCGAAAAATGCATTGATCAAACAATACCAGAAGATGATGGAATTGGATGGCGTTGAATTGACTTTCGAACCAGACGCTTTGGTTGAAATTGCGAAATTGGCAATTGAACGCAAAACAGGTGCTCGTGGACTTCGTTCAATCATTGAAAACACGATGCTAGATGTCATGTTTGATTTGCCTTCGCGTGAAGATATCGTCGAATGTGTGATCACAAAAGAAACAATTACTGAAAAAGCAAAGCCGAAACTTCTATTGGAAGATGGCTCTGAATACAAAGAAGGCAATAACGAAAAAACATCCGCATAATCCGGCCGATTGGCTGGAGAAGAGTGAAACTTCAATCGGTGGGGAGTTAAGCCCCCTTGTTAGTAAGTAGACCAATCGGGCTTTAACGGCCAATTGATTTTCCGCGAAAGCTGGATCACTTGCCCGTTGAAGTTAGGGTGGTAATGGATGATACGGGCTGACTCTGATCGTGCATTTTCGCGCGCTCAGAGCCAAGCCCGTTTTTTAATGGCTATAATTTGCTTAGGCATTTCAGTAAGAACATAGCTGCTTACGATTTTGATAGACAATGTAGGCCGTTATTGTGAAAATCGGTTTCTGCGCAAATATGATGAAAAATCATACAAGTGAAATGGACCATTTAAAATTTCAACCCGGAGGTGGGTATTTCTATGGCTAAGAGAAAAGTGAGTAAAAGTGTGCCGTTATTGCCGTTGCGGGGATTATTGGTTTTCCCGTCCATGGTATTGCACATCGATGTCGGCCGTGAGAGATCAGTGGCTGCGCTTGAACAAGCGATGTTGGAAGATAGCGTTGTGTTCTTAGTGACGCAAACAGAAGTAGGCACAGAACAACCCGAAAAAGATGATTTGTATAAAGTCGGTACACTTGCAAACGTTAAGCAAATGCTGAAATTACCGAATGGCACGATCCGTGTATTGGTTGAAGGCATTGAGCGCGGCAAGTGGAAAAATTACAATGAAGGTGACACGTATACTGCCGTTGATGTAACTTCTTATCCGGACGATGAAGAGAAAACGGCGGAACAAGATGCATTGATGCGTTTATTGCTTGAGCATTTTGAAAAATATTCAAAAGCCTCGAAAAAAGTGACGACTGAAATGTACAACACCGTTGCAGATATTGAAGAGCCTGGCCGATTGGCAGATATGGTGGCTTCTCATTTGCCATTCAAGCTCTCAGAAAAACAAGAAGTACTCGAATTATACGATGTGGAAAAGCGCCTCGAGACTTTAATCCGCCGTCTCCATAACGAGCAGGAAGTCATCGATTTGGAGAAACGCATCAGTCAACGCGTCAAAAAATCAATGGAGCAAACGCAAAAAGAATTTTATTTGCGCGAGCAGATGAAGGCGATACAGACGGAACTTGGCGACAAAGACGGCAAGTCGGCTGAAGTTGTCGACTTGAAAAAACGCATCGAAGAAGCCGGCATGCCAGAATCGACAGAAACAGCAGCTTTAAAAGAGTTGGACCGTTACGAGAAGTTACCTTCTGCAGCAGCGGAAAGCGGCATTATCCGAAATTATATTGAGTGGCTCGTTTCGGTTCCTTGGTCAGCTTCTACAGAAGACCGCCTTGATATTAAACATGCGGAAGATGTTCTCAACCGCGACCATGATGGTTTAGAAACAGTCAAAGAACGCGTGCTTGAATATTTGGCTGTACGTCAAATGACAAATTCTTTGCGCGGACCGATTCTTTGCCTCGTCGGACCTCCTGGGGTTGGTAAAACGTCACTGGCAAAATCGATTGCCGAATCATTGGATCGTAAATTTGTCCGCATCTCGCTTGGCGGCGTGCGCGACGAATCGGAAATCCGTGGTCATCGCCGCACATACGTGGGAGCGATGCCAGGTCGCATCATCCAAGGAATGAAAAAAGCGGGAACGGTTAATCCTGTGTTCTTATTAGATGAAATCGACAAGATGTCATCTGATTTCCGCGGGGATCCATCGTCGGCCATGCTTGAAGTATTGGATCCGGAGCAAAACAATTCGTTCAGCGATCATTACATCGAAGAGACTTACGATTTATCAAATGTTCTTTTTGTTGCGACAGCTAACGACTTGAGCTCGATTCCGGGACCGCTGCGTGACCGAATGGAAGTCATTTCAATCGCCGGGTACACCGAAGCGGAAAAAAGCATGATTGCGAAAAATCATTTGGCGCCGAAGCAATTGGAAGAACACGGATTGACTGACGAGCAATTGCACTTTACGGATGAAGGACTGCTGAACATTGTGCGTTATTATACACGTGAAGCAGGTGTGCGCGGTTTAGAGCGCCAAATTGCTTCTATTTGCCGCAAGGTGACAAAAGAAATCGTATCTGGTGATAAAGCAAAAGTGACAGTGGATGCTGAAAAGGTCGAAAAATACTTGGGTAAACGCAAATTCCGTTACGGTATGGCTGAAACCGTAAACCAAGTAGGTGTTGCCACAGGCCTAGCATATACAGCAGTAGGCGGGGACACATTGCAGATTGAGGTTTCATTGTCCCCTGGTAAAGGTAAGCTACAGCTCACCGGTAAATTGGGTGACGTGATGAAAGAATCAGCGCAGACGGCATTGTCCTTCGTGCGCTCGAAAGCGGAAGAACTCGGCATTGACCCGATGTTTTACGAAACACAGGATATTCACATCCATGTTCCGGAAGGCGCTGTACCGAAAGACGGACCATCTGCCGGTATCACGATTGCCACCGCACTGGTTTCCGCTTTGACAAAACGCCCGATTCGCCGAGAAGTCGGCATGACGGGTGAAATCACATTGCGTGGACGGGTTCTGCCAATTGGCGGAGTCAAAGAAAAAACATTGAGTGCGCACCGCGCCGGATTAAAGACGATCATCTTGCCGTTGGACAACGAGCGGGACATTGAGGACATTCCGGAAAGCGTTCGCGAGGAATTGACGTTCAAACTCGTTTCCTTGGCTGACGAAGCACTTGAAATCGCATTAGAAGGAGTAAGTGAATGATTGTTCATAATGTAGAACTTGTAATCAGCGCCGTCCGACCGGATCAGTATCCGGAAGACGGCCTTCCGGAATTCGCCTTAGCCGGCCGCTCGAACGTCGGCAAATCGTCTTTCATCAATAAAATGATCGGCCGCAAAAGCATGGCCCGTATTTCTTCGAAGCCTGGTAAAACACAGACGCTTAACTTTTACAAAATAGAAGAACAGCTTTTCTATGTCGATGTACCAGGTTACGGTTATGCGAAAGTTTCGAAAACTGAACGCGAAGCTTGGGGCAAAATGATCGAACGCTACATCACAGACCGCGAACAGTTAAAAGCGGTCATTCAAATCGTCGATCTTCGCCACGCACCGAGCCGTGACGATGTAGCGATGTACGATTTCATGAAGCATTACGACATTCCGTGCATCATCATTGCTACGAAAGCGGATAAAATTCCAAAAGGCAAATGGGATAAGCACAAAAAAGTCGTCCGTGAAACACTTGAAATGGACAAACGCGATCCATTGATCGTCTTTTCTTCTGAAACAGGCCTCGGCAAAGACGCCGCTTGGCAAGAAATCGAAAAAAGAATGTAAGAGTGGAAAAGCGCAGCCGAGGCTGCGCTTTTTTTGATATAATGGAAAGAAAATCCAAGGAGTTTGATTATGGCTGACGTAAACAATTGTCCATTTTGCCATCCACACGAAGATGAGCACCAGAAAATCGTACTGGAAAATGAAACTTGCTCCTTCATGCAGCATAATTTCGAACAAGATGTTCTAGAAGGCGGCGGCGTCATTGTACCGAAATCACATCGCACAGATACGTTCGAATTGACGGCTGAGGAATGGAAAGATACATACGATTTATTGCACA
>JBFIXY010000057.1:0-8407 GCA_041605655.1 Planococcus sp. (in: firmicutes)
AATGATTCAATCGGACGCTGGAGCTGCATATCTAGGCGAAGTGGCATTGGTGCCGCATCACTCGCCGATTTCGGATTCAGGCATCTTGTTTTTTAATACCTTATTTGATGAAAATGCGTCCAACCATTTGGCGATTGGTGATTCATATCCAACTTGTTTTAAAGGGGCCCGTGAATTGGAGCGGACTCAATTGGAATCTATCGGTTTGAATACATCGATCGTTCATGAAGATTTTATGATTGGCAATGCTGAAATGGACATTGATGGCATACATGAAGACGGCACAAGAGAACCGATTTTCCGCAATGGGAATTGGGCATTTTAAGAGGTGAGCGTTGTGAAAAAGAGTTGGATGATGATGCTGACATTTATGCTTATGGCAAGCGGCGCAGCTACTTCGCACGCCGCAGTTCAAGCGCCAGTAAATTATGTGGCAATTGGGGATTCCTTGGCTGCTGGCCAAACTCCTATCTCTGAAATAGATACAGGATACGCGGACATGATTTCACAGGAATTGGCCCGCCATCAATCTGTCGCCTTTTACACGAAAGATTTGGCGTTTCCCGGCTTCACGACACGCGACGTCTTGGACCGCATAACTTCAGCCGAGTCACAAGACGAACTGGAGAAAGCGAATCTAATTACACTGTCAGCTGGCGCGAATGACTTATTGAAGTTAGTGGCTGCTGATCCGGTGGAAGGTTCGTTGGCTTTCGGGCAAATCCAAGTGGATTTTGCGTTGAATGGCGCTCGGCTGAATATGGAAAAAATCCTTACGGAACTGAAAAAGCGTGCCCCGGGTGCGGAAGTATATGTGATGGGGTATTATTTCGCTTATCCCCATGCACGGGATTCTCAAAAAGAGGGCACAGCTGTTCAACTCGACCGACTCAATGAAATTTTAAAAACAACTGCGATAGCAAACGATGCGACATTCGTTCCAGTCGATAAAGCATTCGGCGATAATGCAATCGGGAAAGTTCCCAATGCTGCAGATGTCCATCCGAACTTGAGCGGCTATCAGACGATGGCTAATGCTTTTTTCGATGTTTATCAAAAAGACTGGAAAGTTGAAGACGCTGAAGTGCCTGCGGCCAATCCGGTTTCTTTTGAAGAAATCATAGACGAGCAAAACGAAGAGACACCCGAAAATCTTGAGGAAAGCTCGGCAGCCGTCCATTCAAAACGGCAAGAAGCTTTCGGCTACCTCGCATTGAAAGAAGCCATTCCGTATAGTTGAATAAAAAGAGCCGCAGCGAATAATTGCTGCGGCTCTTTTGCATTATTTTTTAGAGGATTGTGTGTTATTTTTACCGGTATTACCGGATTTTCTTTTGTTCATAGCTTTACGGATAATCGGATACGCGATTGGTGCAATTTTAATCGCTGTTTTTATCAAGCGTGATAATGCCATTTCAATCTCTCCTGTCATCGATATGATAAGTATAGTATTCCCTGTGGTTATCTGCTATAAACATTGATAGGCGTTAGAGCAAGTGCTATTAAAATATCTTTGTATTGATGAACACTAGAAACCAATACATACTCTGCATTGCCATGCCAATCATCTCCAGCAGGACCAAACTCGATTGCACCTTCTCCACCATTGACCTCTGCATAATAGCGAGTATCGGCAGCACCGTGTTGTCCGAATAACACAGGGGCATCATCAGTAATAGCCGTTATAGCTTTTTCCAGAGACTTAATGTAGTGGTTTTCTTTTGTTGTTGTTAATGCCTTGGTTGAACCGCTTGCTTTATATTCCATATTCACATGGAGGCGCTCTGCCAATTCTTTCATCTGACGGACGATTTCTTCTTTGTCTTGTCCTGGCATAAAACGGATATCGTAGGACATTTCACAAATTTCTGGAACAACATTATAACGATCTCCTGCTTTAATGATCGGGAGGTTAACTGATGGCTGGTCGTAATACTCAGTCGATTCTTTTCGGAATGGCAAATCGGTCATTCCTGCATGGAATTTCATCGCGGATTCAATCGCGTTGACGCCTTCCCATGGGCGACTGCCGTGAGCCGGTTTGCCTTTAAATTTCAAGTCCATCCGTAAGATGCCTTTCGATTGCAGACCGATTTTCAATGCAGTCGGTTCACCGCAAATGATGAAGTCGCCTGTATAACCCTGTTCTACAAGCCATTTGGACGTATTACGCCCGCCAATTTCTTCATCTGTGACAATGTGCAGCTGAACAATGCGCTCTAATTTAGAAGCATCCAAATCGACAAACGATTGCATCATGGCGGCGACGCCCGCTTTCATGTCTGCAGCGCCGCGACCATATATGCGTCCTGCTTCTTCCCGGGGAATAAATTGCTCCGGATGCCCTGGTACGACATCGACATGTCCGTTCCAAATCAAAGTTTCGGAGCCTTGTCCTTTGACAGCTGTAAGCATTTTAAAGCCATTATTTTCGTGGACCGTTACGTCTTGACCATTCTCTTCCAGCCATTGCGCACAAAAATCTAGCGCCTCGTTCGCGCCTTCTTTCGTATCACTTTGGATCTTGATCATATTTTTCAAAAGTTCGATCATTTGCACGCAGCAGCAAAATTTCCTGCTGCCTCCACCACCCTTCATAGAGTATCTCATTACTTCTTTGTTACCCTGCTGATGTTGCTTGAAACAGATTTGCATTCATTAATATGCTTGTGTACAATACAAGTGTAAGTAATAATTGTATACACCACAAGGGGAGCTATTTGCTGAGAGTGAACATTCTGTTCTTACCCTTTGAACCTGTAAGTTAACACTTGCGCAGGGATGTGGATGGAAACCTGCCCTTATGCGGCGCCAGGGTCTATCCTGGCGCCGCTTTTATATGGTTTTTTATTCTGCGGCCCTTCTGGTGATGTGCATACCACATAAGGAGGAAGCTATGAGAAATTTACGCGTTATTTTAATGGTGGAAATCGCGATTTTTGGTGCACTAGGTTTTGTGCTTGATTTTATCGCATTCAAAATGCCGCAAGGGGGATCTGTCAGCCTTGTCATGATCCCAATCATCTTGATGGCGTTCCGTCGAGGGATTCTAGCCGGTGTGCTGACAGGTTTGTTAGTTGGCTTGCTGCAAATCGTCACAGGTGTCATCTCCGTGACCCCGTTGTCATTTGGTTTTGTCGTATTGCAAGTTATCTTGGATTACCTAGTGGCTTACGGAGTTGTCGGATTTGCCGGGCTGCTGCGTGGAAGATACTTGAAAGCAGCTTCGGAAAAACGGGCAGGCCAGATGGTATCAGCCATTGTCGCCGGAGTTTTGCTTGGCTCCGTTTTACGCTATGCGATGCACGTAATTACGGGTATATTGTTCTTCGGCATGTTTGCTGAAGGAAACGTTGTGGCGTATTCAGCAATCTATAATGCGACGTATATGATCCCGGTGTTTTTGTTGGCTGCTTTTGTCTGTTCAGCGCTGTTCGCAGCCGCTCCAAAACTCGTTCACGCAAATCAATAAGACAAGAGGGGACTATTGTTGTGATAGTCCTCTTTTCTTATGGTATAATCTTTCATAGACAATTTGAAAGAAGGGTTATTCTTATGATAGCAACTACCGAACACGATATAGAAATGTTGAAAAAAGCCGGCCGGATGGTCGCTGAAATTCGCGAGGCGATGAAAGCGGCAACCAAACCGGGTGTGACGACAAAAGAAATCGATGAATTGGGCGGCCGCATGTTCGATGAACTAGGCGGAGTATCCGGTCCGAAATCTGAATACGATTTCCCTGGATATACATGCATCAGCGTCAACGAAGAAGTGGCACACGGCATTCCAGGAAGCCGTGTGATCAAAGAAGGGGATATGGTCAACATCGACGTATCCGGTTCCTATGAAGGGTATTTCTCTGATACGGGAATTTCTTTCGTAGTGGGCGAAGGCCATGATGAGAAAGAGAAACTTTGCGAAGCGGCCGCATCCGCTTTTGACTTTGCTATGACAAAAGTCAAAGCAGGCGCGAAGCTGAACCAAATCGGTAAAGCGGTGGAACGCGAAGCGAAGCAACAAGGGCTTTTCGTCATCAAAAATTTGACGGGGCACGGGATTGGCAAATCGCTTCATGAAGCGCCGCAGCACATCTTGAATTATTACGATGCTTGGGAAAAGACCATCTTGAAAGAAGGCATGGTTCTTGCGGTTGAACCGTTTATATCTCAGAAATCGGAACATATCATCGAATCGGGAGATGGCTGGACATTCATCACGCCTGACCAATCTTTGGTGGCTCAGATCGAACACACGGTACTCGTCACAAAAGGCGAACCGATATTGCTGACGAAACTAGATTAACCCGATTATAAAAAACGCACCGGGGTAAAATCCGGTGCGTTTTTCTATTGAAAATGAAGCTCAATACATAAAAACAAACTCCGTATGGATGGATTCCATACGGAGTTTGTTTATGAAAGTTGAGTGTGAGACTTTTTCTTTATTAATAGAACGCCTGTTAACAGAACACCGCTCAGGAACAGTGAAGCAGTTGTTACAAGAAGTTCATCGGTGCCGTGTCTGACCGCGATGCCGATAAATGCCCAGATAAATACGAGAGCATATGGAATGTCGTAATGATGAAAGCGGATATGAAGAGCGAGGGCGGTTCCTACAGTTAGCATGATCACCGTCCACAATTGATCGCTAAGGCCCCAACCACCCCAATTGTAAAAAGTGAGCACGTAGCTGGTGTTGGCGATTGCGGCTACGCTAATCCACCCCATATTGACGGATATCGGCAGTCTACCCGTCCATGACCGGTCCTCATTATCATACTGAAGGTAAAGTGCGATAAGGGAGACCAAGTAACTGGCCATTGCAACAAGCGTCCATAAGAAAAATTCATAATGCCAAAGGAGCAGCCAGCTGATATTGAATGCAGCGCTTAACGTGAAAAACAATGTAATTTTATATGAAGGCGTCTGGCCTTTTTTCCAGCGAACCCAATAACCGACAATCCAGACAGCCAACAAGATGTATATAATCGACCAAATGGAAAACACATATCCGGCAGGCGTAAACAAGTCGGGCAACCGATTGGAAATATCACCGGTTGTCTGTCCGTTCAGCGGCAGAATATTCGCTAAAGCATTTAGTGTGACGACAGCTAAAAAAGCCAATGTCATCAGCAATATTCGAACCATACGAGATCCCTCCTCTTAAATAGTATAACTGCCCGCGTTTCGTTCAACAAACGGAATTTCCATAAAAATCAATAAAGCAAAAGCTTTGTGAAACTTTGGACATATATTGGATAAAATTCCCACATTTCCGGTGGACAGAGATATTTTGCCTAACGAATAATAATGGTATACTAATAGGTGTTTTTAGAAAATTTAGTTTACCAGGAGGGAAGATAATGACGGTGAAATTTCCGGAAGTGTGGGATTTGGACGTGCTTTTCCCAGGGGGGAGCGATTCGACAGAATTGCGCTCACATATCGACACCGCCGAAGCGGAGTTAAAGCGATTCGAAGCTACTGCACGAAAATTCGAAGTGCCTTCTACAGCAACTGATGCAGAGCGCATTGTAGCATTGTTGGACGATGTGAAATCGATTATGCAGCGTCTCAGCCAATCCGGCGCATTCATCGGCTGCTTGATGGCACAAAATACCGAAGATAAAAAGGCTGCGATCTTGCAAAGCGAGTCAGCAGCGTTGTCAGCGCGTTTTCAATCCGCGCTTCAAAAAATACAGAAAAGTTTAGCACAAACCGATTCTGATATATGGTCACAACTACTGGATACAAAAGATTTACAGGAATTCAGCTTTGTCTTAAACGAATGGCGTGAAGAGGCGAACATGCTGCTTTCTGAACAAGAAGAAAATCTTATTACAGCACTTAGCATGGATGGCTACCATGGATGGAGTCAATTGTACGATATGTTGGTCGGGGATATAAAAATCAACATGACAATCGATGGAGCGGAGAAGACCATGTCGGTTGGCCAAGCCAATAATATAAGTTCCCATCAAAATCCGGATGTGCGCAAAGAAGCGTATGACAAGCTCGAAAATGCATGGACGGAAAAGGAAGATTTTTTTGCGAAGGCATTAAATTCGCTTGCCGGCTTCCGATTGGAAATTTATAAAAAGCGTGGATGGAGTGTCCTTCAAGAACCGCTTCATCTTAACCGCATGAAGCAAGAAACGTTGGACGCCATGTGGGGAGCCATAGCCAATCACAAGCAGCCATTTGTTGAGTATTTAAACCGGAAAGCTGAGCTGCTCGGCAAAGATGGTCTTGATTGGTACGATGTGGATGCTCCAGTGACAGCCAGCACGCATCAATTCACTTATCAAGAAGGAGCAGACTTCATTTTGGAGCATTTCGGTAAATTTGGTCCGGAACTGCAGAAATTTTCCTTAAAAGCTTTTGAAAAAGGGTGGATTGAAGCGGAAGATCGTCCAAACAAGCGTCCAGGCGGTTTTTGCACAGGACTGCCGATGACAGAGGAGTCGCGTATTTTCATGACCTATAGCGGCTCGATGTCGAATGTCGCAACGCTTGCCCATGAACTGGGTCATGCGTTCCATACACACGCTTTGCGTCCGGTTCATGCATTGAACCGTTCCTACGCGATGAACGTGGCTGAGACGGCTTCAACGTTTGCTGAGATGATTGTAGCCGATGCTGCTGTAAAAAACGCGCAAACAAAAGATGAAAAAATCGCCTTATTAGAAGATAAAGTTCAACGCAGTGTGGCCTTTTTCATGAATATCCACTCTCGTTTTCTTTTTGAAACACGCTTTTATGATGAACGTAAAAAGGGTGTCGTTCCGGCAAGCCGATTAAATCAATTGATGCAAGAAGCGCAAGAAGAAGGCTTTGCTGGTGGATTAAAATCAACTCATCCGCATTTCTGGGCTTCCAAGCTGCATTTTTATATCACCTATGTGCCATTCTATAACTTTCCATACACATTCGGCTATTTGTTCTCACTGAGCATTTACGCAAAAGCCTTGGAAGAAGGAGCTGACTTTGAAGCTAAATATATGGCATTGCTTCGGGATACGGCAATTATGTCAGCAGAAGACTTGGCATTGAAACATCTTGGCGAGGATATTACGCAACAGGCATTCTGGGAAAAAGGAATTGCATTGTGCGTAAAAGACGCTGAAGAATTCAACGCCTTGACTTCACTAGTGGACTGAGATGAAACTGAGGTTTGAAGGAAGCATTTGTTATATTCGAACTTTGATAGTGGAAGATGCGGATGAAATGGTTCAACTATTGGTGCGAAACAGAGAGTATTGGGCAATATTTGAACCGCGTCATCCGGACAGCTTTTTTACGTCCATGGCACAGCGTGAAAAAATTCGGGAATCCATTTATCAGGCACGTGAAAACCGGGAATATAGTTTTGGTATTTTTGAATTAGCGACCGATCGGATGGTCGGGCATATCTCGATTTATGGCATTAAAAGATTGCCTTTTTTAAGTGCGCTGGCAGGCTACTCTATCGATGAATCAGCGACTGGAAAAGGCATTGCAACCGAAGCAGTGCGATTGGTGTTAGCTTTTGGTTTTGAAGAGCTCCGTCTACACCGTATAGAAGCGTACGTCTCGCCGCGCAATCTTGGTTCAATTCGAGTGCTTGAAAAATCCGGTTTTCAGCGGGAAGGATTGCTTAGAGAATTTCTATACATTAACGGTGAATGGGAAGACCATTATCAATATGCATTGCTTGAAAGGGAATTTTGAAAGGGCAAGGCCGCCTATAAAAAATGGCGGAATACAATTGTAAGGTGGTTTACCGACTAGAAGATAACAGGAGGGATCGCGTTGGATCGAAACAAACTTTTTGCTTATCATCAATGGGCGGCCGCGGAAAGCTTGAAGCATGTCAAGTCAAGCGGGGAAGAACTGTATACTCGGCAAGGCACAAATTCGTTTGCTTCGATAGAAGAAATGACGAAGCATGTGATTGGGGTTGAGAAATTATGGCTGCAACGTATGATGGGGAATCCGAAACCGGTATTCGAGAACTTTGATGTGGCCACGGTAGAAAAAGCAATCGAGGCTTTCAGTCTTCTGCATGCTGAAATGGACTTGTATTTTACTTCTCTTACCGAGGCGCAATGGAAAGAAACAATCGACTTCCAGAATATGCGCGGCAATGATTTCAGTTTGACGAGAGAAGAAATGTTGTTCACTGTAATAAATCATGCTTCTTATCATCGGGGGCAAGTGACTTCTTTTCTGCGGCAATTCGGATTCAGTGGAATCCCACTTGATTATCTGTATTTTGGCAGTAAAAACCGCTAAGGGAATCTCCCTTAGCGGTTTTGTTATTTGTTGCCGTCTACGATCAAGTCTAATTTTCCTGTGGTCGGATCGATTACTAATCCGTGGACCGGCACAGCAGTGTCCATTAGCGGATGGTGCTTGACCATCTG
>JBFIXY010000058.1:0-8200 GCA_041605655.1 Planococcus sp. (in: firmicutes)
CCGCGCATTTCTTTATCGCTGCCGATTTTCTCTGCGGGAATGCTGATGCTTTTCGTCGATGATGAATTATTGATCGCAACGACCCATGACTCTACATCGTTAAAACGTTTGTAGACGATCCAACCATCTTCTTCATGAAGTATTTCGGTGTCGCCCGTACGCAAAGCAGCAGATGAGTTTCTCAGCGAATTTAAATTCGTGATATGGTCGATCAATTCTTCTTCCACTGCCAAATCCATGATTTGGTGAGATTCCGGAAGCGCAACGCCATTCATCGCCGTTTCCGAACCGTATTGGACGACTGGAATTCCAGGCATCGTCAATAATTGGGTCATGATCAACCGCCAGCGGGTTGGGGGGAACCCTTTTTCTTTTACTGCATCGGCTGTAAATCTTGAACCGAGCAATGAATCTACTCGTACTAGATGACCAGGGCTTTTCTGAATCATTTCAGCCAATCTTGAGGAATCTTGATCAAAATTTTTATAATTGCTTCGTAATACCGCTTCCGCCTCTGGCAAGACGACCGCATCCAGACCTTCTATGCTTCCGCTTTCTTGATCATTGATCAAGTAGAGGTCACGCAGAGTCTTCAATTCGTTTGAAAAGATCTGGATAAATCCAGCATCTAATTTATCGGAATCCAACAACCTCAACCCATCGACTTCGTATTTAGTGACAAAGCCCCCGATTGCTTCGATCAACTGCTTCTGCACTTCGGAATTCGCCGTATCAAGCGCCAATGTACCATCGGCATTTTCAGTGAACCATTCCGGATTTTGTACTGCCCATGCGTGATCGGGACTAAGGCTTTGAGTCGGTATATCCACCATTATTTTTAAATTCTCTTTATGGCTTTGTTCTATCAAAGCCTGCAATTCTTCTTCTGTCCCAAAATGCCGTTCCAATTGGTTATAATCGAGAACGGTTTTTCCATCATATGTAGAAGAGGCGAACACAGAACCAATGGACATCATCGTAAATCCCATATCCTTAATGTGCATCATCTGATCGGACAAGCCGATAAAATCACCACCGCTGAATGCAGCTGGATCTAAGGCGTCAACTTCAAAATCATTGTCTATTTTTTTATTGAAATACCGATCGACCAATACATCGTAAATAATTTCATCTTCTATTGCTTGCTCTTCTGCTGCTGCAGCGGATTGTATCGGGCTTAATACCAATGCACCAATCAGGGCGCTTACTAACCATTTTGCTTTCAATCCAATATCCTCCTTCAATGAGGCTCAATAATTACATTTCACTCGATTTATTTTATCAAAAATCTGAAGAGACCTGTTGAAGAAACTTTAAATAACCTGCAGTTGATTGGCAGTTTCGTCTAAACTGTGAATTTCCACATAAAAAAACAGGCGCATCTAGCGCCTGTTTTGCTTAAAACTATGCCAGGAAATCAATTCCTATTGGCAATTTGAAGCCTAGGAACATTGTCACGAATAAGAATACTGCAAACAATGCCCAAAATAATGTGACCGGTTTTTGTTTCTTCGAACGCACCAGCACCATTTCCATCATGCCGATTGTTAATAAACCGAATAAGAATTTCATGCCGTATAACATTGCATCAAAAGATGAATGTGCAACGAATAAAGTCAATCCGGAGATCAAAATCAGAATGTAGAACAAGCGAAGCACCATATGCATGATTTTGCGCCCTTTTGAGCCATTTGCCATAAAGGCAGCGGCAAGGAACAAGACAATGCCGATTACCCATGTCGTAATGTGAAAATGTGTAGTATCAGTTAAAAAAGCCAAATCGTCACCTCTTCTAAAATAGTCTTTTTCAGTTTAGCATAATACTGCCCCGAAAAGACATGTTTGCCGTTATGACAAATGTGTGACGAGAGTGCCGATTGATTCAATTGAAACTTTGACTGTATCGCCAGCTTTTAAGAATTTTGGTGGTGTAAAGCCTTTGCCTACCCCAGCTGGTGTACCTGTCAAAATCACATCACCCGGTTCTAGTGCAATGTATTTCGATACTTCCGAAATTAGATCATCAACGCGACGGATCATATTCTCCGTATTGCCATTTTGACGAACTTCATCGTTTACTTTTGTGACAATCGAAAGATGCTGCGACTGTGGAATCTCATCCTTTGTCACAAGGTATGGACCCATTGGGCATGAACCTTCAAGGCTTTTCCCTAAGAAATATTGCTGATGCTTCGCTTGTACGTCGCGTGCCGTTAAATCATTGGCAATTGTGTAACCGAATACGTGATCATAAGCGCGCTGCTTCGGAATTTTCGTACCCGCTTTGCCGATGACGATTGCCAGTTCACCTTCGTAATCATAAGCTTCTGTCAAATCGCTATGGGCTGAAACCGTAGCTTCGTCGCCGACAATAGTACTCGGTGCTTTCGTGAATACGACCATTTCTTCAGGTGCGTCGCCGCCCATTTCTTGAGCATGGTCTGCATAATTTTTACCGACACAAATAATATTTTTAGGTGTGCGTGTAATTGGCGCTAGCCATTCGATGTCCGAAAAAGAGAGTTTGAATTGCTCAGAATGCTCCGCGTTTCCAGCTGCTTCAACCAGTTTGCGCATCTGTTCAACAAATTCCATGCCATGTGAAACACCTTCGACAAGTTTTTGTGGAAACGATGGCAATACGTTTAATTCTTGCTGAATCGCTACTACATCCCATACAGCTTCTTCTTTCTTAACTTTCGGTCCAAAACGTTCTTCCCCTTCAAATCGAAAAGATAACAGCTTCATACTTCAAACACTCCTTTTCTATGATTCCATTCATTATACACATTCATTGTTTTGAATTGTTGCTTTTTTCGAAATTTCGTCCGTAAGTTGCTTTTTTCCATAAAAATTCAATCGGTCCTTGCGAAAATTTTGAAAGCCATAGTTCCGCGAATATCAATTGGACTGCAAAAATCCCTAAGGCGATAATTGTGCCAACTGCAATATCCACTTGGCCGTACAAGCCCAATCCATAAGAATAGAATATGCTCGTAGCAATCAAGGATTGCATAATGTAGATTGTCATCGACATTCGGCCTGCATTCGTGAACGGACGGAAAAGCTTACGAAAACCTGCAGATTGTGACAATAGGACGATTACTGCAGCATAACCGATAGATACAAGTGGCCCGCCAAGTAGGTCCTGTACGTGCATAAACGCGAAGTTCATCTCAAAAATGAACGGCACCGATTTCAGCAATAGACCAAATCCTAATCCGCCACTTGCAAGCCCTATCCATAACCCTTTCAATTGCCCTGCCCGTTCGACCAGACGCCATTTCGCTGCTGCTGCCCCGAGCATCATGTGAGGAAGAATAATGATCACTAACATGAAATACGTTGCGGGATTGTTTACATACATCCAATCATCAAAGCGTTGTCGAAAAATTTCTCCGAATGACCCTGTAGGATAAGCCGCCAACGAGTTTTGGACTTCTTGAATGCCCGTATAAAAATTCGAGTCAGCTGCTACTGCGATAAACATCAACGCCGTCAACAAGAGTTGCGGTACAGCGTAAAGCAATGCTGAAAACATCAATAACCATTTCGACGGCAGCCGAAGCATGCCGACCAGTAAAATACCGGTTACCGCATAAGTAATCAGGATATCTCCATACCAAATCAGAAACGCATGCACAAGGCCCAGGATCAATAGAAATAGCAGACGCCTAGTAGCAATCGCAGCAAATCGGTTTCCCGTTCTTTGTGCTTTAACGAACTGCATAGCTAAACCATACCCGAATAACATAGAAAATAACGGATAAAAGCTTGCTTGCACGAATATATCCAGAAAAGTAAACACTTCTGTGTCCCATTTACCATCGAACCAACTGTATGGATCAATATATGAAAACGGTGAATGGTACGTAGGCATATTGATAAGGAAGATGCCTAGAAGTGCAAACCCTCTCATCAAATCTAACACCTCAATACGTTCATTGGTGGCAACAGGTTGTAATTTCACGTCAATCCCCCTATATTGTTTCTGTTCGGTCAGCCGCGAATAAATACAGCAGTCGCTCTTTGATGTGGATTTGTAGTATGGCCTCGGCCGCTTCTTGGTAGACAGCTAATTGTACCCCATAGCGAGAAGCCATTTCCTGTCCAACATCCACGATGTTTGAAACGCGATCCGTTTTATAATCCAGCAACACCCAGCCACCATCTTCTTCAAACAGGCAATCAATAATCCCTTGAATGATTTGATGGTCACCGTCTTTGTCTTGCTTCGCGTAAGTAAAAGGCACTTCCCGCTTGATGTTTCTAGACTTAGACAGACGCTCGTACAAGTCGCTGGAATAAAATTTACTGATGCTGCTCGGACGAACAGATTTCCCTTCATCTTTCGATAATATTTCGTTACCCACCAATTCTTTTATAAATTCTTTAATTTCTTCGAGCGACAATTTTTTGTGTAAAGGGATATGTTGCATCACCGCATGAACAGCAGTTCCCACATCAGCTGCTGACAATCGTTTTTCTTGCATAAAGTTCGGGCGGTGAGCCAAAGTACGCTTTTCCGCTCCTCCATTTGAACTGATAAACGATTCGGGTTCATCTAAACGCTGCAGCATTTGGAGACGCTTCATCTCCGATACGGATTGCTTCGATCTTTTTTCTACTGCCTGTTGATGTGGATAGTGGAAGTCGAACCTGCGCTCAATTTCCTCCCTGTAATCCTGATCTCCAGGTTCATCCTGAAGCAATTCTTCAACGTTCGGAGTTGCTGGAAGCAATGAAGTGGACTCGACAATACTGACATGAAAACGGGAGTGATGCGGCAATTCATGTCCGTCTGCACCAAATATTTCAACTGCATCGGGATGCCTTGACAGCGCTGGACCGATCCAGTCAAGATAGGATTTCGCTCGTGAGCGCATAAAATCAGGCATCAATACTAGTGATGAATTGACTTTCCATTTTTCCAATAGCCGTTCAATATCCTTCACAGAAGCCGTCATATACAGCCTCTCTTTTGCACGTGTCATCGCTACATACAAGACGCGCATTTCTTCGGCCTTCATCTGGAGCTGTTTCATTTCTTTCACTGCTAAGAACGGCAAGGAAGTGTATTCCAAGCGTGTATCCGGATTGATTGCTTTTACCGCCAAACCGTATTCTTGGTCAAATAAATAGGATTTCCGGAAATCCATTTCGTTGAATGCACGTCCTGCTCCAGCGAAGAAGACGACAGGAAACTCCAAACCTTTCGATTTGTGTACAGTCATCAAGCGGACAACATTCTCTTTTTCACTTAATGATCGCGCTGTTCCTAAATCATCTCCACGCTCCCGCATTCTGTCGATAAAGCGTAAAAACCGAAATAGACCGCGGAACGAGGTTTTTTCATATTCCAACGCTCTATCATGCAAGGCACGCAAGTTTGCTTGTCGCTGCTTGCCATTCGACATCGCACCCGCCATTTCGTAATAATTTGTATCCAAGTAAACTTGCCAAATCAATTCAGCGAGTGATCCGCGGCGTGCCAGATTTCGCCAATCTTCCAGCTGCAAAGAGAAACGCTGAAGCTTTTCTGCAGCTGCCCGGTCAATACCAGACCCATTGCGTATGAACAGCTTCAGCGCTTCATAGTAGGAAGCGTTTGGAGCTGCTAAACGAATTTCAGCCAATTCGTTTTCCTTTAGTCCGATAAAAGGCGCTCGCAAAACCGAAGCTAATGGAATGTCCTGGTATGGGTTGTCGATGACACGTAATGTATTCAGCATGATCATCACTTCTAAAGCATCGAAATAGCCACCTGTCAGCTCTGCGTATAATGGAATACCTGCCGCCTTGAATTCATCCGCAAAATCTCCGGACCACGTCATCGACCTCATTAATACGACAATATCACTGTATTCGAGTTTTCGATTCTCTTTTTTCCAAGGATCAAACACTTGCGTTTCCTGCTCCATGAGCTTGTGGATTTCCCCTGCGATATAGCGGGCCTCCCATTGCGACTTCGCCAAATCATCTTCAGGCTCTTCTTCTGTTTCCGGTTCATGGATCAATGCCAATTCGAGCGGCACTTCCATCTCGGGAAACGGTGCTTGGTGTTTAAGTTCTGCTGATGCATCATACGTTATCTCGCCTACACGTTCGCCCATAATCTGCGAAAAAATATAATTCGTGCCATCAAGGATTTCTTTGCGGCTCCGGAAATTGGCATTCAAATCGATTTTTAAACCAGTGCCTTCTGCATCAGTCGTGAATCGTGCATATTTTCCAAGGAACAACATCGGTTCCGCCAAACGGAAGCGATAAATCGATTGCTTAACATCTCCTACCATGAACAAATTGCCAGACGCTTCTGTTCCGGATTTGACCAATGATAAAATCTTTTCCTGCAACAAATTGGTATCTTGGTATTCATCAACGAGCACTTCTTTGAATTGCCGTTGGTATTCTTTTGCAATAGCTGAAGCTTGTTCTCCATCAGTCAAAATTTGCAATGCGTAATGTTCCAAATCCGAAAAATCCACTAGGGCGCGGTCTATTTTCAATGCCTTATAATGCATGGCAAAGGTTTTGGCGAGCTCAGTCAATGTTTTCATCAACGGCGCCATTTCGCGCATCTCCTCTAGTAGCCGTTTTGGTCCACGGGTAAAGTAAGCTTCGAAAATGCCGTTGACCAGCTTTTTCACATCATTGCGCCGACCTTTAGCTTCTTCTGCCAATTTCGGATCGCACGAATCCTTTTTGATCGACGCTGCTTTTGGCCAAGCCAACGATTTGCTCAACTCATGCAAGCTTTCCCACGATTCATCCAATGCCTCGATCGCTGCTTGAATAATCGCAATATCCATATCAAAAGTGGACTCAAGGACAGCAGGACCATCCGGTGCAAGTGCCAAAGCTTGTCCTTCTAATGCAAGTTGCAATGCTTCTTCAAATGCATGGCGAATCGCCAATTTCAAATCGCTGATAAACGGTAAATCGTCGATCGATGCATTTTCCGGTACGTCATACAACGCTGGGACTTGGTTCAACCATTGCTCAGGGTATGGGTGGACACGAGAGTAATCGTACAATTTGTTTAACAGCACTTCCATCGCCTGATCGTTGCGATCTGATGTGAAACTGTCCGCAAGACGGTATACGGCTTCCGCCCCTTCGCCTTGATATGCTTCTTCAAGTACAGCCTCAAGCACATCGTCACGCAACAGCGCCGCTTCTGTTTCGTTGGCGATTCGGAATCCGGGATCGATTTCCAATAGGTACGCGTACTGTTTCACCACTTGCAGACAGAACGAATGCAAAGTCGATATTTGAGCTTTGTTGATGAGGCGCAATTGTTTTCGCAGATGCTTTGAATCGGGATTGTCAGCTACTGCCTTTTCAAGCGCTATAAGCATACGATGTCGCATTTCAGCTGCAGAAGCGTTCGTAAACGTCACTACAAGCAGCTCGTCGACAGATATCGGATTTTCTTCAGCAAGTACTTTTTCAATCATTCGGTTGATCAAAACCGCTGTTTTTCCAGAGCCGGCCGCGGCGGAAACGAGCATATCCTGGCCCTTGGCCCAGATTGCTTGCCATTGTTCGTCTGTCCAAGTGGCGTCATTCGGTTTGTTCGGTATCATCGCCGGCAGCCTCCTTTCGAATAAGTTCAATTGCCTTGTCAGAATTCAACGCAGGCAATTTACGGTAATGCTGTTCAGGGTCTTCAGGGTCAAATTGGCAGACCGATCGATAAGAGCAAAATTGACACGGGGTCTGGTCTTTCACTTTATACGGTGTAATTTGCGTATCCCCTTCCAGAATGCCGTTTCCAGCGGTCTGGTGTTTACTGCGGACAAATCTGCGAATAGCCTGCAAATCTTCTTTTACCACCGTTTTCGATTGGGACTTGGAAATTTCACCGCTTTTATTGAGTCGAACCGGGATAACATTGGAATACCCATCAATGCCATTGTCCATCGCTTCGATCACTTCTGGGTCTTCCACCAACAGCCCGTTCATCTTAAATGATTTGGCTACTTCTTCTTCTATCTCATCAGCTGTCATCAACTTCGACAGTTTCAGCATTGGATTGTGCATGTGGAAATACAGAACGCCGGCAGGTTCTGCCTCAGTTCCGAGAATCCGTTCTGAATTGTCGAGCGCCACATCTAAGTATGTGAACGTTTGAAGTGCCAAGCCGTGATACACATCCCCGAGTTCCAAACCTTGTTTGGATGATTTATAATCCACA
>JBFIXY010000059.1:0-8171 GCA_041605655.1 Planococcus sp. (in: firmicutes)
ATACCATGAACCGCTCTTCTGGATGATTTCCAGATCAGAACCGATATCAACGATTTCGCCTTCGCGGGAAATCCCTTTTCCGTACATGATGTCTACTTCAGCCGTACGGAACGGTGGAGCAACTTTGTTTTTGACAATTTTGATCTTCGTTCTGTTCCCGATAATGTCATTACCTGATTTCAATGCTTCTGCACGTCTCACTTCCATGCGGACAGAAGAATAGAATTTCAATGCACGTCCGCCCGGAGTCGTTTCCGGATTCCCGAACATAACACCAATTTTTTCACGGATCTGGTTGATGAAAATAACAATCGTATTCGATTTGTTGATAACACCAGATAATTTACGCAACGCTTGAGACATCAAACGTGCTTGCAAGCCCATGTGCGAGTCGCCCATTTCGCCTTCGATTTCAGCTTTCGGCACAAGTGCCGCCACCGAGTCGATAACCACGATATCAACTGCACCGCTTCGCACAAGCGCTTCTGCGATTTCAAGCGCTTGCTCGCCTGTGTCAGGCTGTGATAGCAGTAGTTCATCAATGTTTACACCAAGATTTTTAGCGTACACAGGGTCAAGTGCATGCTCAGCATCGATAAACGCTGCTGTTCCGCCTGCTGCCTGTGTTTCTGCAATAGCATGAAGTGAAACAGTCGTTTTACCTGAACTTTCAGGACCATAAATTTCGATAACCCGGCCACGCGGGTATCCGCCTATTCCCAGCGCAGTATCAATTGCCAAAGAACCACTTGAAACCGATGATACGTTTCGGTCGCTCTTCTCGCCTAATTTCATGACCGAACCTTTACCAAACTGCTTTTCTATACTTTTTAACGCCATATCCAATGCTGCTTTACGATCGCTCAAAAAAAGTCCTCCTCTTAATAAAACCAATTTTTCTACCTGTTTCTAGTATACTAGGTTAATGAGAAATACACAAGAAAAAAGCGAACGTTTATTCGTGTTCGTATTTTAAATATGATTTTTCAATGGCCTATAGAAACCAAAAATCCTATTTAATAGAGAAAACACACGCAAAATTAAATTTTGCGTGTGTTTTCTTCAGCTAGTGTTCGTATTATATAGTACAAAGCCAGTTTCACAGCTCTAAGTCTATTTGAGTTGCGCATGCCAGAGAGCTCTAAGCGATAAGCTTTCGCCCCATTTTCATCTGCGATGCCGATCCATACCGTTCCTGCCGGCTGCTCGCCATGCGCTTCCGGTCCAGCCGCTCCGGTCAAGCCAACGCTTATATCCGATCCAAACTTCACACGAACCGCTTCAGCCATTGCGATAGCTGTCTCTTCACTAACTACCCCATAGGATTCGAGCAGTTCAGCAGCTATGCCTAGCTGACTGATTTTCATTTCTTCATTATACGTAACGACTCCGCCTTTCAGCACTTTGCTGACTCCTGAAATTGCAGCAAGCTCCGATTGGAACAAGCCAGCTGTCAGGCTTTCCGCTGCTGAAATGGTTTTGTTTTGCTCCACCAATAATTCCACAGCTTTTGAAGCGAGTGAATCATTGTCATAGCCGTACAAATAATCCCCGACCACTGCCAATATTTCTTCTTTCGCTGCGTTGATCAATTCCCATGCCTGGTCTTCTGTATCGGTCTTCGCTGTAATGCGCAGAGTAACTTCGGAATCTGCTGCAAGCGGAGCGATTGTCGGATTCGTCTGTTTATCCAATATGTCCTGGATCCGGTCTTCCAGGTCCGCCTCTCCAATGCCGTAAAAGCGCAATACATGCGATAAAATAACATCTTCTTTGTTCAACATGCGAGCAAGTCTCGGCTTCGCTTCGAATTGGAACATCGGCTCCATTTCTTTCGGTGGTCCAGGGAGGAGCATGTACACCTTGTCAGTAGATTGATATAGCATGCCCGGCGCCATTCCATTATGATTCACCAGCACATCGCTGTCTTTCAAGACCAACGCTTGCTTATTGTTATTAGCAGTCATCGCACGTCCTGTACGGTCAAAATACGCGACGATGGATTCCAATGCATCTTCGTCCATTTGAAGCGTCGTATGCAAATGTTCTGCAATCGTATCTTTCGTCAAATCATCTTTCGTTGGTCCGAGGCCGCCTGTAAAGATGATTAAATCCGCTCTTTGTTCAGCTAGTTCAATGACACTCTTCAAACGGTCTGGATTATCTCCAACAACTGTATGGTAATAGACATTGATCCCAAGTTCTGCGAGATGACTTGAAATAAAGCGGGCATTGGAATTGGTGATTTGCCCGAGCAATAATTCGCTGCCTACTGCAATGATTTCTGCGTTCATCTTGTGCACTCCCTTTCAAGTCCATTCTTTATTGCAGCGCTTATTTTGAAACCATAAGCGCTTTGCGGTTGGCGTAAAAATAATCCCAACCTGACCACACTGTGAAAATCAATGCGATGTATAACATGATCTCACCAAATGGGATATTAACTAATGTGAATATCGTATTGTAAAGCAATAGAGATGAAATCGCTATTATCTGAGCTGTGGTCTTGATTTTTCCTAAATTGCCAGCTGCGACGACTTCCCCTTCACCTGCAAGGACCAAGCGTAACCCAGTTACAGCAAACTCGCGGCTAATGATGATAATGACAATCCAAGATGCCGCAAATCCTAATTCGACTAAAATGATAAAAGCTGCAGAAACCAGAAGTTTATCTGCAAGTGGATCAAGGAATTTGCCGAAAGTCGTAACCAAATTATACTTTCTTGCGTAATAGCCGTCCACCCAGTCGGTGATAGAAGCAATGATGAATACGAGAGCACCGATAAAATGACTGACCGGCATCGTTGCGCCGAACAACGTCATTTCGCCCCAATTAAAATCGACAAGCATGAGGACCATAAAGATGGGAATAAGTAAAATGCGGGAAATGGTAATGCGATTCGGTATGTTCATGAATTATTCTCCTTTCGTTATCAAGAAAAATAGCCATCATAAAGATGGCTATTCTGCGTCAGTAAATTGAATAACAATATTTTGTGTGACGCGGTCTTCTGAAATTTCCACCGGTTTGCCATTGATTGAGACTGACATATTCGGTGCAGCCCCGAGACGGAGACGCACTTGTGACATTTCGGATACATCAACCGTTTCTGTATCGTTCGGCTGCATCGTGACGCCTGGGAATAACGCTTTTTGATCTTGATCTGTAGCAGCTACCCATGATGCGCCATTCGCTTTTACAACCAGTTCTCTCTTCGCAGGACCTGTGAATGTGTAAGTCGTCGTTTCACCTTCTGTCGCGCCTTTTTCAATGCTCGCTTCAGGCTCAACTGGTTCTGCTGGTTCAGCAGGAGGCTCTTCAGCTTTTTCTTCTGCAGCCGGCTCTTCTTTCGGTTCCTCTTTTTCTTCCGGCTGTTCATAAGGCACACCGGTCGTTTCTTCCGGAACATCTTCTGCAGCATTATTCGTGCCCAGGGAATTATAAAATACCCAAGCGACTCCGATAATCACAACGATGAATAATGCCACAATAATTTTCGGCATCACTTCCCCCACTCCACTGTTGCGTGACGAACTTTTCGCAAAGGTCTGACGACGTGATGGAGTTGGTGGGACCATAGATGTTCTGACTTCTTCTTTCGGCGGAGTTGGAACTTCCCCTTTGTGCTGCTCTAACAGTTCATTAGCATTCAGCCCAACTGCTTCTGCGTATTGTTTAATGAAAGCACGGGCATAAAATGGCCCCGGCATCATGCTATGATTGCCTTCTTCAATTCCAACCAAATAACGCTTTTGAATTTTCGTGACATCTTGCAAATCTTCCAAACTATAACCTTTAGCAATTCTTGCTTCTTTTAATTGAGTACCTAATTCACTCAATATACTCACCTGCCTACTTAAAAGTTGAAACCGCCGAACGGATCCGCTTGGTTCCGGTCGTCCATGAAGGTATTTTTCTCTAGAACTTCATACGTAATCTTTTCTTCTGGATGATGGCGCAATTCGATTATATAATCGAAATCTTCTATGTTGTATTCAGATTGCTGGACAAACATATCGGGGTGTTCAACCACTTTAATCGTTGGCATCCGCATCATTTCCCGAACCAATTGCATATGGCGTTCGTCAGCTGACCGTCGAGTGACGATGCCATCCAAAATGAAAATGTTGTTTTCGCTATGCTCATCGCCCATCAATTGATTGCGCACAGTCTGTTTAATCATAGTAGAAGACAGGAAAATCCATTTCTTGTTCGCACTGACGCTCGCAGCGACAATCGACTCCGTCTTTCCAACCCGTGGCATGCCACGAATTCCGACCAATTTATGGCCTTCCTGCTTAAAGATTTCAGCCATGAAGTCAACAAGCAACCCTAGTTCATCGCGAACAAAGCGGAATGTTTTTCGATCATCCGCGTCGCGTTGGATATAGCGTCCATGACGGACAGCCAATATATCGCGGAGCTTTGGTTCACGGAATTTCTTGACCGCAATTGTTTCAATCGTTGACACAATCTGTTCGAAACGTTCTAATTGAACATCATGTTCTGCACGCAGCAGCATGCCGCGACGACCTTGGTCAACGCCATTGATCGTAACAATATTGACACGCAACATACCTAGAAGTGACGCAATATCACCTAATAAACCCGGACGATTGACTTGAATTTCGTATTCAAAATACCATTCTTTCATACATCATCCGACCTTTCAATACAGTGTTTGCCTAAAAAGTTCCTATCTCTTATGATAGCGGATTTGGAGCCTCAAGAAAAGCGTTTATCAAAAAAAAGGAAAGGATTTCCTTCTTTTTTTACATGTGCCAGCCGCCATTGACATTTATGGTTTGTCCAGTAATATAATCAGCTTTGCCACTGACAAGAAATGCTACCGCATCTGCTACATCAGTAGGATTCCCAAGTCCGAGTGGAATATCGTCTTCGATTGCCGCTAATTCGGATTCCATATAATCTTTATTCATTTTGGTTTTTATAAAACCTGGCGCAACAGCATTTACACGTGTGCCTGTCAGCGCCATCTCTTTTGCATAAGCTTTCACAAACGCCAATTGCGCGCCTTTTACCGAAGAATAAATCGTTTCCATCGCCGCCCCGGTTTGTCCCCACACAGAAGAAACGAAAACGACATAGTTTTTCGGATGCCGATGAAAGTAAGGCGAGATCAATTGGATAGCAGTGACTGGATTTTTTACATGCACTCGCCATAAATCGTCCATTTCCATACCTTCCATATCTTGAAGCATTTTCATCAAGGCATGTCCACTTGCAACAACAATACACGAAGCATCAAAGATACTCGATGCCAAAATTTCACCGCCATCGTCTTTTGTGAAATCGGCTTGTAAAGGTATGAATTCTTGAAACGCGAATTTTTCCTCCAGTCGCTTCGCCAATTGATGGACAGGCGTCGAGTGGTAATGGAGATATAGGGACCAGCCATCTGCAGCAAGCTGCTCCGCAATGGCCTCCCCTATCTCACCCGATGCTCCCAAAATTACTGCAAACCGTTTCACTGTTTCGCCTTCTCAGGCGGGACAATAGTAAATACTGTACGCTGACTTTCATGGCTTACAGAAGCAAATGCTTCCTGTAAGTCAGGTACTTCAATGCTTTCTAAAGTTGGTACAGCATCAAACAAGTTCATATCATTGAATGCATAGCGCGTAAATTGATTGGCAATGTATTCCGGGGAATTCAATGCTCTTAAGAAAAACCCGATTTTCTTACGGCGCACACGGTCAAGGTCCGCTTGACCAAATGGCCATTTTTCAATAGCCCGATCGAGCGTTGCCTGAATTTCATGGATGAGTTTTTCCGGTGCTGCTGTATCCGATCCGATCAATGCGTAGCCGAAGCCGTTCTCGAGTGAATAATCGAACGCATAAGACTCGTCAATCCACCCATTTTCATATGCATGGTGATAGAAATCAGAAGTCCGACCAAACAATAATTCATATGCCAATTGAGCTGACAATTCATGTTTCATCATTTCTTCGCCTGACAGATCCAAGCGTTCCGGTTTAATGCCGACGAACACTTTCGGTTTTTGCACACTCATTTCTAACGAGCGTTCCTTGATCGCTGTTTCCATTGGCTCATCCGGATAAACGCGAACAATGTCTGCTGGTTCTTCAAATGACTTTTCAGCCTGATTGTCTTTGATAAGGTTCAGCATGCTTTCCGGATCCACGGCACCTACTACGAACAACATCATGTTCGATGGATGGTAAAACGTGTTGTAGCACGTGTACAAATGCTCTGCCGTAATGTCCTCGATCGATTCCACCGTGCCGGCGATATCGATTTTGACCGGGTGGTTTTTATACATGTTTTCAATAGCGCCGAAATACAAACGCCAGTCCGGCTGATCATCGTACATCGTGATTTCTTGTGCAATAATGCCTTTTTCCTTATTAACGGTTTCTTCGGTAAAATAAGGGTTTTGCACAAAATCCAGCAATGTTTTTACATTTTCATTGATTTTATCCGTAGCTGAGAACAAGTAAGCCGTCCGAGTGAAAGAAGTGAATGCATTGGCAGACGCTCCTTGTTGACTGAACTGCTGGAATACATCGCCATCTTCTTTTTCGAACATTTTGTGCTCAAGAAAATGCGCAATGCCGTCTGGAACTTTGATTGCCTCCGTCTCACCAAATGGCACAAAATGATTATCGATTGAACCGTATTTAGTTGTAAACGTTGCAAATGTTTTTGAAAATCCTTTTTTCGGCAAAATGTATACTTCAAGGCCATTTGGCAGTTTTTCATGATATAACGTTTCATCTAATTGCTTGAATTCGACTTTATTCAACTGAATCATCCTCCTTGCCTGATAAGAAATACGTCATTTCGAGAGACAACTCATTTGCAGCCTCTGCAATATCTTCTTTTGTAATCGACTTCCATCTGCTGATTAAGTAATCCGGTTCGAAATCCGCTGTCAGTTCCATATACTGATCGTAAATATCGATTTGTCCACGCGCGTTATCGAGCGCTTCCCGCAACTGGTTTGTCAGCAGCGCTTTAGTTTGATCGATTTCCGTATCTGAAATATTGCCTTTTTTCATTTCTTCAAGTTGCTCGAGTATTAGCTTGACCGCTTTTTCTTCCAGTTTCGCATCTATCCCTGCAAGGACGAACAGCAATCCGAATTGCGAAGCGAACGAACTCGAGACATAATACGCCATGCTCTCTTTTTCACGGATGTTGACGAATAATTTTGAATGCGCATAGCCGCCAAGTACGCCATTTAACAATTGCATAACCGGGAATTTTTCATCGCGGAATGTAACCGGTGAATAGAAAGCCATATGCAGCTTGCCTTGTTTCATGTCTTCGAATTCGACAACCCGCGATTGTTGCGGTTTCGTCAATGCTGTTGAAGGAGCTTTGATGGCTTGCTCCCGATCAGCAAAATGGAAAAATTCTTTGAAATGCTCGACGATCATTTCAGCTTTTATGTCTCCTACTGCGTAAATTTCGATTTCATTGTTCTCGATCATTTCACGGTATTCCTCAACGAGCTTCTCATTCGTCACTTTCCCAACTTCTTCAATCGTGCCGTTCGGCTGGATCGAAGCTGGGTGTTCTGGCAGCGCAAGTTCGATCAACCGTTGTTGCGCGTACCTTGTTTTGTCATCATAGACGGATTCAATACGGTGTTTGATTGCTTCTTGTTCTCTTTTGAAAATCGATTCTTTAAACAAACCGTCTTCGAAAAGCGGTTTGAACAAAACGATATACATCAAATTCATCACTTTCTCAAGAACGCCTTCTTCTGACAAATATTCGTCATTGACGGTTTCAACATTCAAGGTGACCACGTGTTCGTTGCCTCTTTTTGAAGAATCTATGTATAGGGAAGTCCCGTATAAATCATCTAATACCATTCGCAATGCAGTATGGGAAGGGTAAACTTCGTTGCTATGCTGCAGCACATTCGCTAGGATCGAGCGCGCAGATGCTTTTTCTTTGGTCAATTTATCTTTGAATTTCAGCGAGAAATTTATCGTTTTGAATTGTGTTGTTTCGTGGACATGAACTTTGACGCCTTTTGCAATGTTGACGGTTTCAAACATGTGGAATTCCCCTCTCTTTCATCATAGCTTAACTATACCGAACCTTGTAACTAAATAAAAGCGACAGTAGCTATAGCGCCTCATATCCAAAATAAAAAGGCATACCCGACGTC
>JBFIXY010000060.1:0-8066 GCA_041605655.1 Planococcus sp. (in: firmicutes)
AAGGGCAGACAGCCTTGCCAACGTAAATTACGGCTTCAGCTTCTGATTGAATCAATTCCAAAGCTTTTGCGGAATCGATTTTTTCAAAACTTGTTACGGTTTCTTGGTAAGCATTAATCATTAGTCAATCTCCTTTCACAATATCTCCATTATACAGCAATGAGTACAGGCTTAAACTCATTTGACTTATGTGTCCAAAAAGAGAGCTCTGCCGTATAATTTAGCATTAAAACTATGAAGCGATACTTTAAGCAAAGAGACGAAATTCGATCAAATGATGATCATTGTTGTTGTCGACATAAAGGACACTGTGCGTGAATTATTCATTTGCGTGTGACGACCGCCTTGGAACAAGATTGTTCAAATAATTAGCCAGTCCGTGCTATAATGAGTAGCTTAGGATGATTGCGGCGATTGCCCATAATTGAACGGATGGCCCAAAGCCTCCGCCTATCAATAAACAATAGAGGTGTATAAGATGAACAAACGATGGACGATCGATAAAATCAAAGCATTTGTTGATAAAAACTCCGACAGTAAATTATTGTCGACGGAATACCATGGCTTTTCTCAAAAGCTATTATTCAAATGTGCATGTGGCAGTAATTTCGAGAAGACATTCACGAAATTCAATAAAAACGACCAGCGCAAATGCGACGTATGCCAGCCGCCAAAAGAGCCGCGGGGCATGTAATCCAAAACAAAGCACCGGATTTCCTTTGATGGGAATCGGGGCTTTTTTTAATCCTAAAAAGCAGCTAACTGAAAAGTGGGCGTGTTATGATAAGGGCAAGATTTAGGTGTTGGATAAGGCGCTACATTCGAACAGCTTGGATTCAAAAAATGCAATCGTGTAAATAGACAGGAGGAATCGATTTGTCTTTAAAAGTGGGCGACATCATTTCATTTGGACGCACGTTTACGCAAAAGGATGTAGAATTGTTTTCGGAAATATCAGGAGATGAAGGGATTCACCATTTGATGCCAGGTGATCAGGGGCAGCTTCTTGTCCAGGGATTGCTGACGGCCACGCTGCCGACGAAAATAGGCGGCGATCATAATGTGATAGCCCGGACGATGAAATTCGAATTCACAAGGCCTGTATTTACAGGAGATGCGATTGAATGTAAAGTGAAAATCGAACAATACGAAAAGCTGGAGAACAAGCGCATGGCGATTATGGCCAGTTTTAGCTGCACGAACCAAAAAAACAAGATAGTCATGACCGGCAACTTTGAAGGGATCATTTTGCCCGAATAAACCTGCTGGCGTCTGTATGCTATTATTAAAGGTGAAGAAATATCATATACATTAACAGTTTGCCCAGGAGGTAGAAGGATGGATAACAACGATTTACTCATTCGATTGCGCTACGCACTCGATATCAAAAACAACGACATGGTGGAAATTTTCAAGCTCGGCGGCATCAAGCTGTCTAAAGAAGATGTGATGAAAGTGCTGACGAAAACCCCTGAAGATTACGACGGTCAACCCGGCGGCATTTTAGGTGAAGACGAATTCAAGGATTACATGAGCGTAGACGATGCGATGTTCGAATCGTTTTTGAACGGATTGATCATCTTCAAACGGGGCAAGCAAGATCCGAAGCCGGGTCAACCCGATAAACCCGCTTTAACAAATGAACCTTCGAAAAACTTGTTGTTGAAGAAAGTGAAAATCGCCTTGCAGCTGACGAGCGAAGACATGCTGGACGTCTTGGCGTTAGCTGGCGTAACAGTTACCAAGAGTGAAATGAGCGCGATGCTGCGCAAGCAAGGGCATAAAAACTACAGCGTGTGCGGCGATCGCTACGCGCGTAATTTCCTAAAAGGCTTGGCCTTGAAATACCGCAAATAATTAAGTCATGCAAAAACGCAAACCCATTTAAGTGGGTCTGCGTTTTTTATTTTCCTTAAGGGTGATTGTGTTAGGTTTGTTCCAAATAATGCTCAAGGCGGTCAAAGGATTCCATCGTCCCTTCGACTGCACCCATGTCAGTCACTTTGCGCAGGTCTTCTTCCGAGTCAAACACGGTACGGCTGACTAAAAGTGTGCCGTTTTCTTCTTCCACAAATTCGTCAATGATTTTCATCGCCGGAAAACCTTGTGCATCATTGCCTTCTTCGTCAGAAAATTTGTCTGTATACACAAGCAAATGGGGTTTTTCCACTTTCTCATAAAGCGCCTTTCCCCAGGATTCCTGGCCGTCTTCCGAACGCATGCAATAATGCCAGATGCCTCCAGGACGGACGTCCATCTGTAGGTTTTCCGTCTTCCAGCCGTTTGGTCCCCACCAATTCTGGAGATGCTGTGATTCGGTATGCATTGCATACAGCAGCTCCGGTGAGGCGTTAAAAAAACGTTCCATGACAAGTTCGGTGCCCTCAATCCGTGTCGAGGTACCATTCGATCCGTTTTGCGCTGACATGTAAATTCCTCCTTTACATTTGTGTGCGTTCTTCGTCATCTTCACCAACGGCAGACAATCTTCAACTGAAGTTTTCTTGATAAGTTCATAATAAGGAATTTCCATTTGAATGAAAAGAGGTTTTAGAATAAATTATTTGAATTAATAGAAAATAAAGATTTCTAAAATTCGCTAAAATGATTATGATGAATATAGAGGGAATTTTACAGTGAAGGAGATATATGGAATGAAATGGCTGCCGACACGAAAAAACAAAGTAGATGCTTTTTGGCAATGGTTTACGGCCCACGAAGAACGGTATTTCGAACTGGCCCAAGAAGGGAGCGCAGAGCTGCTCGCTTTGCTGCATCACAAGCTGAAGAAGGTCAATAAGCATCTCATGTGCGAGTTCGGCATGGAGCCGGAAAATGGCAAGCGTGACTTTATCATAAGTGCAGAAGGCATCATGGAAGCGTTTGATGGGGTGTTCGACTTGCACGAAACAGCGCCAAATCTCAAACGGTTTACCGTCATTCCATTCAAACAAGCTTCTGAAGAAGGAGTTAAAATCCGTTGGGGAGATGCAGAATTGACATGGGACGACGTCCATTATGTCGCGCATCGAGATGTAGAGCATGAGGAAGTCAATCTGAAACTTTATATCAAAGGCTTGACCAAAGAAAACAAAGAAGAGTTGAAGCCTATCGTGTTGCGCTTGCTGAATTCAGTTATTGGCGAATACAATATGGGCGTACATGTCGGCTCGATCAAGTACCGCCCATTCGAATCCCAAACAAACGCGCGCCCGGTCCGTACCTTAAAAGAAATGTTCTTGGATGATGTTGAGTGAGTAATAGAGAAATTCCTGAAGTATCCGCTTTCAATGCTAAAAAACAGAAAGTTCCCCTTTTTTAGACGAATCTGCTTGACCGAGACACAATATGAAGGTAAGATGCTAAGAATACAAAAACTGAATAGTGAATTCTTATCGAGAGAAGTTGAGGGACTGGCCCTGTGACGCTTCAGCAACCAGCCATTCGTGGTCAGGTGCTAAATCCAGCAGGCACGCAATTGCCTGAGAGATGAAAAGGAACGAGTTTAACGACCGTAAAGCCTTCTTTTTCATGGAAGGCTTTTTTCTATATACAGGAGGGTGAGCGGGATGAAGTTATTGGATGCTTTGAAAACACGTGTATTGACAGGTGATGGAGCGATGGGGACGCTGCTGTATTCGTATGGCATCGAGTATTGCAACGAAGAGTTGAATCTTCAACGGCCGGACATTGTCGGCAAGATACACCAAGACTACATCAAGGCGGGAGCCGATATCATTCAAACAAATACGTACGGCGCAAATGCCCATAAGCTTGCGCGTTACGGACTAGAAGAGCAAGTGAAAGACATCAATCTCGCGGCAATCGATATTGCAAAGCGCGCTGCGGCACCGGGTGGTCAATTTGTCTTCGGCACAATTGGCGGCATTCGGGGCTTTCGCAAAAGCGATGCGACGCTGCAAGAAATCATCGCGATGGTCGAGCAGCAAGCGCAGCATTTATTGTCAGGAAATCCGGACGGCTTGTTGCTGGAGACGTATTACGATTTCGAAGAGCTTGCGGCAACCGTGACGCATTTGAAGAAAATGACGGATACACCGCTCATTGCCCAAGTATCGATGCACGACCCCGGCATTTTGCAAAACGGCATGACGCTGAACGACGCATTGCATCAACTTGAAGCGCTCGGAGCGGATATTGTCGGCGTCAATTGCCGGCTAGGTCCGCACCATACGATTCAAGCGTTTGAAGAAGTGTCGTTACCAGAAAAAGCATTCTTGTCAGCATATCCGAATGCCAGCTTATTAGACGTGGAAGACGGCCGCATCGTTTATGAATCAGAAGCGGATTATTTCGGTCGGGCTGCGCTATTATTAAGAGAAGAAGGCGTGCGCCTGATCGGCGGTTGTTGCGGCACGACGCCGAAACACATCGAAGAAGTGAAAAAGCGGTTGCGCAATGTCGCACCGGTGACGGAAAAGAACGTGGTGGCGAGAAAGCCGATTGTCATCCGGGAAGCGGACACGCTCGATGTAAAACCGCTGCATGAAAAAGTGAAGACGGAACGCACGATCATCGTCGAGCTCGACACGCCGCGTCATTTGGATATTTCGAAATTCCTCGAAGGCTCAAAAGCGCTGAACGCAGCGGGAGTCGATGCGGTGACGATGGCGGATAATTCATTGGCTTCGCCGCGCATTTCGAATATGGCGATGGGTTCGATTTTGAAGCAGCAGGAAAACATCCGGCCGCTGGCACATATCACGTGCCGCGACCGCAATTTGATCGGCTTGCAATCACATTTGATGGGCCTTGACGCACTCGGCATGCATGATATTCTTGCAGTCACGGGAGATCCAACAAAGGTGGGCGATTTCCCTGGAGCAACGAGCGTTTATGACGTATCGAGCTTGGAATTGATCCAGCTGATCAAAAAACTCAACGAAGGCATTTCATTTTCCGGCAAGCCGCTCCGCAAAAAAGCGAATTTCTCGGTGGCGGCCGCTTTCAATCCGAATGTACGCGTCGTCAGCCGGGCAGTTAAACGGCTAGAGCAGAAAATCGAAAGCGGAGCGGATTACTTCATTTCCCAACCGGTGTTTACGAAAGACAAAATCATCGAAATCTATGAAGAAACGAAGCATTTGAGCAAGCCGATTTTTCTTGGCATCATGCCGCTGACAAGCATACGCAGCTCGGAGTTTTTGCACAACGAAGTGCCGGGCATCAAATTGTCGGAAGATGCGCTTGAGCGCATGCGTGCATGCGGCGATGACAAGGAACGGGCGACGAAGGAAGGCATTGCGATAGCGAAGGAATTGATCGATACGGCGGCAGGTCTCTTTAACGGCATTTACTTGATCACGCCATTTTTCCGCTACGAGATGTCGGTGGAATTGATCGATTACATCAGGCAACTAGATTTGCAGAAAGAAGGCGAAATCAGCCATGTCCAAAACACTTATTGAACAGCAATTGGAAAATCGAATATTAATCATCGACGGTGCAATGGGCACGATGATTCAAAATGCTGACTTGTCTGCAGAGGACTTCGGCGGCGAAGAATTTGATGGCTGCAACGAATACTTGAACATCGTGCGGCCGGATGTGATTGAAAGCGTCCATCACGCATACTTGGAAGCAGGCGCCGATATTTTATGCACAAACACATTTGGCGGCACGCCGGTAGTGCTTGATGAGTACGGATTAGGGAGTCAGGCTTCAGACATCAATAGACGCGCCGTCGAAATTGCGAAAAAAGCGGCTGCTGCTTATTCGACAACGGAGTGGCCGCGGTTTGTGGCAGGTGCTATCGGACCGACGACGAAAACCTTGTCGGTGACCGGCGGCATCACGTTCGATGCATTACGTGAAAATTTCTACGTGCAGGCGAAAGCGCTTGTCGAAGGCGGAGCGGACTTAATCTTACTTGAGACGAGTCAAGACATGCTGAATGTTAAAGCGGCAACGATCGGAATCAAGCAAGCATTCGAAGAGCTTGGAAGAGAATTGCCGATTATGATTTCAGGGACGATCGAACCGATGGGCACGACGCTTGCTGGACAAAGCATTGAGGCATTTTACATTTCGATTGAACACGTTAAGCCATTGTCGGTCGGCTTGAACTGCGCGACCGGACCGGAATTCATGACCGACCATTTGCGCTCTTTATCGGAGCTATCCGACGGCTTTGTCAGCTGTTACCCAAACGCCGGCTTGCCGGACGAAGAAGGGCATTACCATGAAACGCCCGAGTCGCTGTCGAAAAAACTGCGGGGCTTTGCTGAAAAAGGCTGGCTCAACGTCGTCGGCGGTTGTTGCGGCACAACGCCCGCGCACATCAAAGCTGTGCGTGAAGCGGTAGCGGAGCTGCCGCCAAGAAAGCCGGACCATACCGTGCATGGCCACGTAGTGTCAGGCATTGAACCGCTGGAATACGACGATTCGATGCGTCCGTTGTTTATCGGGGAGCGCACGAACGTCATCGGTTCGCGAAAATTCAAGCGGCTGATTGTGGACGGCAAATTTGAGGAAGCTTCTGAAATCGCTCGAGCACAAGTGAAGAACGGGGCGCATGTCATCGATATCTGCCTCGCCAATCCGGACCGCGATGAGCTAGAGGACATGACAAACTTTATGCACGAAGTGGTGAAAAAAGTGAAAGTGCCGCTCGTCATTGATTCAACGGACGAAGAAGTGATCGAAGCGGCGCTGAAGTTTTCCCAAGGTAAAGCCATCATCAATTCCATCAACTTGGAAGACGGCGAAGAGCGTTTCGACGCCGTGATGCCGTTGGTGAAAAAATACGGAGCGGCGGTTGTCGTCGGCACGATTGACGAAGAAGGCATGGCGGTCACGCGTGAACGCAAACTCGAAATCGCTGAACGTTCGTATGATTTACTGGTGGGCAAATGGGGCATTGCGCCAGAAGACATCATTTTCGATCCGCTCGTGTTCCCGGTCGGCACCGGCGATCAGCAATACATCGGTTCTGCCGTCGAAACGATTGAAGGCATTCGCATCATCAAAGAAAAACTGCCGCGCGCATTGACGATACTCGGCATCAGCAACGTTTCATTCGGCTTGCCGCCAGTTGGGCGGGAAGTATTGAATGCAGTGTACCTGTACCATTGCACGCAAGCTGGGCTTGATTACGCCATCGTCAATACAGAAAAATTGGAGCGTTATGCCTCGATTCCGGAAACCGAAATCCAGATGGCCGATGAATTATTGTTCACGACCACAGACAAGACATTGGCAGACTTCACGGATTTTTACCGCGACAAGAAAAAAGAGAAAAGCGAAGATGACATTCCGAAAACCGTGCCGGAACGCCTCGCCTATTATATTTTAGAAGGCACGAAAGAAGGGCTTGTGCCCGACTTGGAACAGGCGCTTGGCATGTACGACACACCGCTTGATGTCATTAACGGACCGCTTATGGCAGGGATGGCGGAAGTCGGAAGGCTTTTCAATGACAATCAATTGATCGTTGCGGAAGTGCTGCAAAGTGCTGGCGTGATGAAAGCGGCCGTGTCCTATCTCGAAGGCTTTATGGAGAAAAAAGCGGCAGACGATTCCGGCAAAGGGAAAGTGGTGCTTGCCACAGTCAAAGGCGACGTTCATGACATTGGCAAAAACCTCGTCGATATCATTCTTAGCAACAACGGCTTTAAAGTGATCGACATCGGCATCAAAGTAACGCCAGCGACGCTGATCGAAGTGATCAAAAAAGAAAAGCCGGACATTATCGGCCTATCGGGTTTATTGGTGAAGTCCGCCAAGCAAATGGTGCTGACCGCGCAAGACTTTAAAGCAGCAGGCATTGATGCCCCAATTCTAGTCGGAGGTGCCGCGTTGTCACGGCGCTTCACTGAAACGAAAATCGCGGCTGAATACGACGGCCCGGTCATCTACGCAAAAGACGCGATGCAAGGATTGGATTTGGCAAACCGTCTGCAAAGTGGAGCAGGTAAAGCGGTGCTGTTAGAAGAGCTGGGTGTGCAGCAAGAAAAACGCCAGGCATCGGAAGCGGCGAAAGCGGCCAAGCCGGCTGTCGCAGTGGCGGAAAAACCGGTGAAAACCGTGCGGTCTGACGTGCCGGT
>JBFIXY010000061.1:0-8056 GCA_041605655.1 Planococcus sp. (in: firmicutes)
AACGTGTTGCCAAGCAGTGAAAATGATTCACCAGGATTGCTGAAATAATCGAACAATCCGACATCATCTATGATCAATAGCACAACAATCGGATAAACAATTGCCATTAACCAAGTCATTCGTAATAACATATTCAATAAAAATCCTATACCGAAAAACATAACAAAGAATAATAATACTGAAATTATCAATTGTACAATACTAAATGAAGTGTCCATGAATTCTAACCTCCGATATTCCTTACATCAGTTTACCCGAAATGGTATTGGCTTTCAATGTTCGGGACCAGAGTTCATCGGTTTGTCACGAATAAAGGGTTTCCGCCGCCGAACATGAAAAAAGGCATATGCGGAAAATTTCCGCATATGCCTAAGTTGCTTTATTTTTTACCCGATCCCGAACAGCAGGAGCACGTTTCTGAACCTCCCAAACGCAATTGGAAGTAGCCTTTGCCTGCACAATATGGGCAAAAGTTGCCTGGCTTAGATTTTTTAAACATCTTCATTCGAAACACCTCCTCCTGTTATTGTTTATAATATTCTGATAATATAGCACGGTTCAAAATACTATGCAAGTATAAAAAAAGGAATGTAAACGGATACATTCCTTTTTTTCTTGCGTATTCACAGTTTTTCGATTGTTTTCCTCTATTTTTTAAAAAATAATTTATATGCGGAATATCCAAAAACAGCACCTGGATCGACGTCGTCAATCGGTTCAAAGCCTTCTTCGATTACGTAATTCACCATTTCATGAAGCATGACGGACGCTTGTCCATCTTCTGCAAGCGCTGCCGGTGTTTTCCAAGCCGCTTCGTACAGCTCGGCCTCCTGAACAATAATATTCATATCTTCATCTACTGGCTGAAGCAAAAATATAGCCATATTATCGCTTATTTCTTCGCGGATCACCCCGCTCCGAAACCCTACCATTCCTAATAAGCGGCAGTTGATGCCTGTCTCTTCCCTGACTTCTCTAAGGGCTGCATGATCCACAGTCTCACCCGGTTCCACAAAGCCTGCAGGAAGCGACCATTTGCCGTGCAATCCACCGTATCTTTTTTTCACAACTAACCATTCTTTTTTTGAATTGATGACCAGTCCAGCTGCACCGAGCCAGACATTCCCTCTTTTGTGCTTAGACATGACCAAACCCCTTATCAAAAAAAGCTCCCAGTTACGGGAGCTTCAGCTTATTTCAATACGTTTAATTTACCTTTTTTCAAGACCAATGATGCGCCGCCAACCATGTAAAGGGCACGATTATCGATCATTTTTTTCATAAATGAAGCGCGTTTCCCTGTAACTTTCTTGCCGAAAACAACACCGATTGCATCGTCATCGCCAAGCGAACAAACTGTCCCTTTCAAATCCGGAACGAATTCTGTCGTTTCGCCGTCTTTGATCAATTCAGCAATGTTCTTAGCAGTCGCTTCACCTTGCTGCATTGCAATTTGAGCAGTTGGTGGGTAAGGACGGTTCGTTTCTTCGTTGATCATCAATGCGCAATCACCGATAACGAATACTTCATCAGAACCTGGAACGGTAAGGTCTTTGTCGACTTTAACGCGAGCGCGCATGTTTTCAATGCCTGACTCTTCGATTAGACGGTTACCACGGATTCCTGCAGCCCATACAACAGTACCAGCTTTAAGGAATTCGAATTCGTCTTCGCCTTTTTTGATGTTAACGCCTTCTGGAGTCGCTTCAACAACCGGTGTGCCAATCGAGAACTCAATGCCTTTAGACTCTAATTTGCCCACTGCATAGCTAACTAGTTCCGGATCGAATCCTGGCAATACCATTGGTGCTGCTTCTACGCAGACGATGCGTACTTTTTCACGTGGTACGTCGAATTCTTTGCAAAGTTCTGGTACACGGTTAGCAAGTTCACCAAGGAACTCGATGCCTGTGAATCCTGCTCCGCCAACAACGATTGTAAGACGGCTATCGTCTTTTACGTCTTCTGTAGACCAGTTAGCGAATTGGAATTCGATATGCTCGCGTATGTAGCGTGCGGCTTTCACGTTTGCAATCGATAAAGCGTATTTATCAAGGCCTGGAATACCGAACGTTTCGCCTTCGAATCCTAAAGCAATAACAAGATAATCGTATGAGAATACGCCATTATCCGTTGTTACCTTTTTCCCGTTAACGTCGATTGCTTCAACAGTCGCTTGCACGAACTTCGTTTTCACGCTGTCGATTACGTCTTTAATGTCGTAGCGCACTTGCTCAGACAGCAAAGTTCCCGCTGCTGCTTCATGCAACCATGTGCTTTCGTAATGGTATTCATTTTTGTTGATCAATGTAATGTCCGCGGCGTCTGTGCCAAGAACTTTTTGCAAGTTCACTACAGTAGTCAAACCACCGTAACCTGCTCCTAATACTAAAATTGACGGTCTTTTCAATACAATCGCAACCACCTTCAAATCGAATTTTAAAACGGTAATACTTATTTGAATGAGTCCTATAAATTCAATCAAACTCCTATACCTTATATTAGACCTTTTACAGGTCTATTTCAACTGCTGATTGCCCCTCTATCTACCTAGCACATGTAAAGCGTCAAGCTTCCGCCATCTTTTGAACTTCTAATGAATCAATTACCACGCCACTTAGAAAGCACGAAAGGCCATCTGAGCAATGGTAATTGCTCAGATGGCCTTTCAGTCATTAATAGATCAACAGTTTTCAGGCGTACCTGTTTTCGTTGCTGTCCGGAAAGATGTTCCACAACCGCATGATGCGATCGCATTCGGGTTTTCGATAGTAAAGCCGCCGCCCATTAACGATTGCTTATAATCCACGACAGTCCCTTGCAGAATCGGTGCATCATTTTTCGCGATCAAAATACGGATGCCATGCTGTTCGTACTGATCATCTTCAGAACTCGCTTGTTTTTCAAAACCCATACCATATGTCAGGCCACTACAACCGCCGCCATTGACTGCGACGCGAAGAAACGAGTCTTCTTCTTCATTATGGCGCATCATCTCTTTTACTTGGAAAGAAGCTGCTTCGGTTATTTCGACAACTTGTGTCATTCGTATCCCCTCCTTCTCCCTATCATATCAATATCCGTTCAACCACTACAAGTGAATGTGCTTATTGGCTATATAGAAAAAAGGACCTCAAAGGCCCTTTTCCATTAAAATACTTGTTCCACTTCAACGATTCCTGGAACTTCTTCCACTAGGGCACGTTCAATACCTGCTTTTAATGTAATTGTCGAACTCGGGCAGCTTCCGCATGCTCCAAGCAGTCGAAGTTTTACGATGCCATCTTCTATATCGACCAATTCACAGTCACCGCCGTCACGTAAAAGGAATGGACGCAATTTATCTAGGACTTCCATTACTTGGCCTTCTAACATTGCTTCAGTCATTTATATCGACTCCTTTCATTATAATCATTATAATGTGAATAAGACGAAAAAGCCACTATAGAATTCACAGGAGGATTATCCCAATGCCAAAAGAATTGTCCATCGAAGTATACGGAACCGATATTATCTGTGCTAGTTGCGTGAATGCACCGTCATCATTAGACACATATGAATGGCTGCAAGCTGCCATATCGCGTAAATACACCGATCAGCCATTTTCAATTACGTATATCGATATTGAGAAACCACAAACCGAAGAACACCGTAAAGAATATGTCCAACGCATTCTGGACGATGAATTTTTCTACCCGCTTGTACTTGTTGAAGGCGAAGTTGTGGGAGAAGGCTATGTGCAATTAAAACCGGTCTACAAAGAACTCGAAAAACATGGTTTTACTGCAGCCGAATAAAAGGCATACAAAAAAGCGCTCAAGTTTGAGCGCTTTTTTCTTACCCGTTATGCCATTTGTACATCCACAATACGCCTGATTTCATCAAACGGGCGATGCGGCCTGTTACTGTGCGATCCGCTAAATAAGCGAATCCTTGTTTTTTGCCAAGTGAGCCAAGGAACCCTTTAAGCTGGATTTCCGGCATTTTCTCTGGAAGCGGTTCGTCTCTCCATACCGCTTTTAGCACTTTGACGATTTGTTCCGCTTGCTCTTCTGCAAGCTGCGCAGATGGCGCCATATCCAACGCCGCACAATCGCCTACCACATAAACATGTTCGTCTTCCGGCAATTGATGGTATTGGTTGATTTTCACACGGCCGATGCTATCGCAAGCCAGATTCAAGTCGCGCACGGGCTTAACCGGCTGAATGCCTGCAGTCCAAACGACCGCGTCGACAGGAATCGTTTCCTCGTGATTGTAGAGCATGTTCGGCTCCACTTTTGTGATGTTCGAATTGGATACGACGTCAACATTGTGGTTATCAAACCATTTTTTCACAAAATTACTTAGACGTTCTGGGAAATCACGCAAAATACGCGGGCTGCGATCAAAAAGTTTGATCTTCAGATCCTGTCTGCTTTCACGCAATTCGCTGGCCAATTCGATGCCGCTAAGTCCAGCTCCTACCACACCAACTACCGCTCCTGCCGGCAAGCCAAGCAAGGATTTATACGTTTCGCGTGATTTGCCGATGGTTTGGATGCTGTATGTGAATTCGTCAGCTCCAGGAACACCGTGGTATTTGTCTGTACAACCCAATCCGATCACAAGATCGTCATAACCGATTTGTTCTCCACTAGCCAAGCGCACGGCTTTCTCATCCAACAGGATATCCGTAATCTCGCCGTTGACAATCGTCAAACGATCGCTTTCCGGAAAATCTACACGCACTTCATGATCGGATGCAGTGCCTGCAGCTAACGCATAAAATTCAGTTTTCATGCTATGGAATGGGGTCCGGTCGATTAATATGATTTCTGTATCGAGCGGCAGGTTATTCGGCAATAGACGAAGCAAAATTCGCATATTGCCGTATCCGCCTCCAAGTAAGACTAATTTTCGCATAAATATCTCCTTTGTATTTCAACTGTCCCTTTAATTTCTCAAATATGAGTATAGCTGATTGTGATGACTTTCACAATACATTCTGCTGAAATCAAATAATTGACTAGCCGTTAAAAAAAAGGTAGGATTTCGTTGTAGTGAGGTGACCTAAATGAAACCGATAGTAGAATTTTGCATCAGCAATATCGTCAACGGCGCTCAGCAATCTTTCGAGAAGCTGGACCGCGATCCCAATCTTGATGTTCTTGAATACGGCTGTTTAAGCTATTGCACGAAATGTTCAGAAGGCCTTTTTGCCTTAGTGAATGGCGAAATCGTTGAAGCCGATACGCCCGAAGAATTGACAGACAAGGTCTATGAGTTTATAGAAGAAAATCCATTATTTTAAAGCCGTTGATCAACGGCTTTTTTATATGGACCAAAAATCAAGATTCTCAAGGATATGTGTTGGCTGCTTTTCTTTTTTCAGCACTTCATCCATTGGCGTCACACCCGTATTAACATGGACCGTGTCAATGCCATAATTGATGCCTGCTAAAATGTCCGTATCATAATTATCGCCGATCATCACCATTTCGTGTTTTTCATACCCATGTTCATGAAGAATGGTTTCAAGCATATGACGTTCCGGTTTGCCGATATAAATCGGGTCCACGTCTGTCGATGCTGAAACAAGCGTCGTAAAGGCCCCGTTACCCGGTAAAAATCCTCTTTCAGATGGAAAAGCCAAATCTTTGTTAGTTGACAAGAAAACAGCTCCGTTGCGCACCTCTAAACAAGCTTGCCCTAATTTACTGTATGTGACTTCCGGGTCTAGACCCATCAATACAATGTCCGCCCCTTCTTCCACTCGATCGATGCCTTCTTGTAAAAGCGCTTGTTCCAACCCATCTGAACCGATCATATATACCGTATGATCAGGGTACCAACGCTTAATGTATTTTGCTGCGGCAATGGCAGAAGAAATAATTTGCGGTTCTTCTGCCTTTATCCCAAAGCGATGCAATTTCTCGTTCAATTGCTGTTGTGTTTTAGATGCGTTATTCGTCACATAAAATGGCTCAATGCCTTTTTCCTGTAACCGCTTGATGAACGCGGCAGCTGTCGGCACGACTTCAGTTCCGCGATAAACTGTTCCATCGAGATCCAGACAATACGCTTTATAACTTTTCATGATTTGTCTCCGGAAGAAATGCAGAAACCGGGCCCAATTCATGCACTAAATAATGTTCCACCTTTGGACCGAATTTTTTCAATGCTTCCAAATTACTGTTCAATACGAAATTAATGGCTTGATGGTCGGCTTTCATAAATTCACGCACGAGCATTTTGCGGACCTCCACCACACGTTTAAGTGGTTGATCCATATCGGGATCGATCACTTTTTCATCCGTTAATATGTCAATAATATCCTCGTAGCTGCCCGGGTCGCGCATGATAAAACCATCAATCATTGAATTCCCCACATCGATGATCGATTCGATGACGTTATTGGCTAATCGCTCAAGTGCGAGATGGTCGGTAAGTGACGTCCATTCTTTCTTTTCTTCATATAAATCAAGCAAAGAATTCATATAGCTGACTGTTTCCGTTATCTTCTTGCGATCGATAAAGTACATAATACTACCTCCATTAAATAAGCTTTTTCATATTGCCGTCTTTGTCTATCATACCATATGAATAGAAAAAACCTCCGGCGGATCAAGCTTCCGCTACGGAGGTTTGTGGCATTTCTTGTTGTTCTTGCTCGGGTTCTTCTACTGGAGCAGGAGCTTTTCCAACTTTCTTAATAACGAAATAAGCACACCCGAAATTACAGTACTCATATAAATAATCTTTTAGCGTGCTGATCTTGGTATCGTAAGTCGCCTTATGATTCGTGTCTTCAAAAAATCCTTTCAACCGGAGTTGTCCATACCCCCAGTCACCGAGGATGTAATCATATTTCGATAATATCTCACTGTAGCGGCCATTCAATGCCTCTTCTTGGAATGCCTCCCGGTAATCGGTCAGGACTTCATATTCCCATTGATCCAATACGAACATTTTTTCACCACCCATCAACTGTCTGCTGCGATCTGCATATCTCCAAGGCGTTGGCGCTCTTTAGCAGCGGCATTAACTTGCTCATCAGCATGATAACTACTGCGCACTAGAGGTCCTGCTTGGCAATGTGAAAATCCTTTATCCATTGCAATTTGCCATAGATCTTTGAATTCCTTCGGCGAGTAATATTTTTGCACCGGTAAATGCTTTTTAGAAGGCTGCAAATATTGTCCAATTGTCATGATGTCTACGTCATTTGCTCGCAGATCATCCATCACTTCCAGAATCTCTTCGTGCGTTTCACCTAGTCCAAGCATCAAAGAAGATTTCGTCGGTATTTCCGGACGTATTTCTTTAGCGCGACGCAGTACTTCAAGCGAGCGATCGTATTTTGCACGCGCTCTAACTCTTGGAGTCAAGCGGCGTACCGTCTCGATATTGTGATTTAAAATATCCGGTTCAGCCTCCATCAATCGTTCAATGTTCTCATAGACGCCACCCATATCTGAAGGCAGAACTTCTACTGTCGTGAACGGGTTTTCGCGTTTGATTGCCCGTACGGTTTCAGCAAAAACGGCAGATCCTCCGTCTTTTAGATCATCTCGTGCAACCGCCGTGATTACTGTATGTTTCAAATTCATCAGTTTGACTGATTTAGCAACACGCTCGGGCTCCTGCAAATCAAGTTCATTCGGCAATCCTGTTTTCACGGCACAAAAGCGGCATGCACGCGTACAAATTGCTCCCAGAATCATGAAAGTCGCCGTACGTCGTGTTCCCCAGCATTCATGGATATTCGGGCACCGTGCTTCTTCACAAACGGTGTTCAAATTATTTTCACGCATCATTTTCTTCAAATCAGTGTAGTTTTCATTTGTGTTTAGCTTAATCTTTAACCAATCGGGCTTTCTAAGATGCTCTTGCTTCGTTGACATTGTCATCGTCCCCATTCGTGTTGGTTTTGAAACGATTTATTTTCTCTTCCAAATGTACCATAAAGCCTCTTCGGCTACAATATGCCTGACCGCCTACACCATGTTAGACAAGAAAAAATCCGGAAGCGCAAGCGCTTCCGGACCCTTTGTATTAAGCAGCTTTTTTGGCT
>JBFIXY010000062.1:0-8037 GCA_041605655.1 Planococcus sp. (in: firmicutes)
ATAACTTTCAAGTGGTCGAGAAAGTAAACGAATATATGCGCTACTACAACGAAGACCGGATTCTAGAAAAATCAGGCTACCTGACACCCAAGGAATTCGGGGCGCAAGCAGCCTAATGAAGGTGTTTTATATGTGTCTCAAATCGCTATGTCCGTCTACTCCCCGTGATAACTCTAAGTGAGGTTTTATATATTTCCTTCTCCTTCCACTTTGATATATACATTATAAATTTCAATCATTTTCAGTAGATATTAATTCGCAGTCCGAGATGATCTCTTATGTAAGGTGGTTGTACTTTGAATATGATTCAACATACTGACCACTCCTTTTATTAAATTTCAATACATGGCCTTACAGGCTTACATAATTTCTCCACTTATGAACAGGTTTCCAATTCAGCAGTTTCTTCGCCTTTTCGCTGTTTAATAACGGCTCGAAGCCTGTTAGTTCTTTTCGGAAGTCTTTTACATCTGGATAGCAAGTTTCCATCAATTGTTTGCTCTCGATATCCATACTTGTTTCATCCGCTCCGATATTAAGGGCGACGGAACCAAGTCCATCAGCCTCAACAGCCAATCGATAAGCAGCCGCCGCATCGCGTGTATCAATATAACTCCACAAAATCGTTTTTCTCTGTTCAGGATCGTGGATGAAGCCAGGGAAATTTTGATACATTTCAGGTGCAATGACATTTCCCAATCTGAAGGAAACCACCTGCATACCCGTTCTGCGGTGGATCATATCAGCCGTGTTTTCATTTACGATCTTGGATAAACCGTAACTTTCCTCAGGCAGTCGCGGATGATCCTCATCTATCGGTACATATTGCGGTTGCAGATTTTGCTTGGAAAAGCAAATGCCATATGAAGACTCACTTGATGAGATTACCGCCTTTTTAATTCCTAAACTCCCTGCAGCTTCTAAAATGTTATAAGTAGACATGACATTATTCTGGAAAGTCACTTCGTTTGGATGTGAGTATGCAACCGGAATCGCTGCCAGATGGACAACTGCATCCGCACCAGCTAGTACACCATATACTTCACCCAGATTCGTTAAATCGGTTATGACTGTTCTGCAAAGGACTTCCTTAGGATGCTTGATGTCTGCATTGACCACTTCATAGCCATGATCTAGAAATTCTTTTATAACCTCTCGGCCAAGCAGGCCACTTCCGCCAGTTACGACTATCTTTTTCAATTTAACCCCTCCATTTTCTGATCAGTAAGACAAGACATTCTCTATTTTAAAATTGCTTATGAAAAACTATCAATCATTTCGCACCTACTTATGATACGGTTCACCCTTCATTATCCGAAAAGCCCGGTACACCTGCTCCACCAATATCAGCTTCATCAATTGATGGGGGAACGTCATTTTGGAGAATGATAATTTCTCATCTGAGCGCTTCAATACCTCGTCGTGGAGGCCAAGCGAGCCGCCGATGACAAAGACGATTTTGCTGCGGCCGTAGGTCATCAATGATTCGATGTCTTTTGCCAATTGCTCAGAAGTTTTCATCTTGCCGTCAATTGCCAACGCGATGACATAGGCATCTGGTGAAATTTTGGCCAAGATACGGTCGGCTTCTTTCTTTTTCACAATTTCCATATCGGCTTCGCTCAATTGCTCGGGTGCTTTCTCGTCTGCTACTTCAACTTCGTTGATCTTCGTGTAACTGCCAAGGCGTTTCGTGTATTCTTCAATGCCGGCTTTCAAGTATTTCTCTTTCAATTTACCAACGGTGATAATTGAGATATTCACAACTTATCCCCCTTTACTTAAAATTTACAAACAAGTTATCCACGGATGTTATACACATATCCACAGCACTTTCTATATCTTGTGTCTTTTTATTTGCTAGCCACAAGATACATCGGAGCCTCTTCGCAGTACGCACACTTTGTGGATAACTTTTCGTCATCTGACAATTCTGTTAGAATTGGATAACTTTCTGTCTCCGCCACGAACACGTCCAACGCATGCTCCACGTGGGTTTTGCAGCAAAAAATCTTCATAAGATCAAATCCTTTCGATTTCCGAATATTCTACATAGTTATGCACATTTCGTTCATGTTTATCCACATTCCATTTTAACAGAAGTATGGATGTGGGAATAGCAAAGCTTCCGACAAGCTGTGGATAGTTATTTTCCTGCGTAATAAAAATAAGTTATCCACATAACGTTATTTTGCTTTCACGAACATTGTTCTTTCAAAGTCCACGTTACGTTTACAAATTTACAATAATATTATAGAGGGACGAAACCCAAAAAAAGCCGGAATGCAAAATTATGCATCACGGCCTTTTTATACTTCCGGCGGCTCTGCTCCCATTGCTGCCCATTCTTCTTTTGAAGGTCCATATAATCCAGGAACTTTTAAACCTGCCTGGCGCATTAACACCGTCATTTGTCCACGGTGATGAATTTGATGCATCATCAATACTTTCAAAATGGTCGCGACACTCCACATCTCGCCGTACATATTGTATTCTTCGCTCAAGGTTTCATCAGTCCAATTGTCGCGCATCGCCATGACCATCGATTGGTTGGAAAAACGGTACGCTTCTGCAATTTCCTGCGCCGTGTCCGGTACCGGATTGCCGAATCGCGCTGCTGAAAACTGCAAGCCTGTGTGGCTGACCATTTCATCGAGCGCTGTTGCCACATGCCAAGCCAGACGCCCAAGTGTGCGGTATCCTTCACCAACGGGTTGGCTTAATGATTCATCTGTCAGCATATCCAACACTTTTTGCGTCGCTTGTTCTTCCTCTTTCCATTCTTTGAAAAAATCGTCCAACGTGCTAAACATCGTATCCCTCCATGTCGTTTCCTGTCTCCTCTTTTATTCGCCACTCATGTATCATCTCCTGCCAACTAAAAAAGATCCGCAAGCAGCAGCTTACGGATCTTTTTCAATTTTTATAGCGCTGAGTTATCGACAAGCTCGAGTTCAAAATCTACTAATTTACCGTCGCGATATGCTTTGACGGTCATCTTATCGCCAATTTTTTTCGTATTGTACAAATGCTTGCGAAGCTCGATCAAATCTCCTACAGCTTTGCCGTCCATCTCGATGATCACGTCAAACTGCTTCATGCCCGCTTTAGCGGCGGCTGAATTTTCCAGCACCGAATTGACGACAACCCCTTCCTTAACGTCTGAAGGAAGCTTCAAGGTCTCCTCGCGCTGCGCTTGCGGCACTTGCGCCAAATCAATCAAGGTTACACCCATTGCCGGACGGATCATTTCACCGTTTTGTTCAATCGATTCAATGACCGGTATTGCTGAATTGATCGGAATTGCAAAACCGATCCCTTCAACATTTGAAGTGGCGATTTTCATCGAGTTGATGCCAATCAATTGCCCTTTGATATTGACTAGCGCACCCCCGCTATTTCCCGGGTTGATAGCTGCGTCCGTCTGCAATACTTCCGCTTGCCAATCTTCCGTGCCATTTCCATCTAAATCGACCGGTACGGCTCGGTCCTTACCGGATACGACACCCGTCGTCACCGAACCCGAAAAATCAAGACCTAACGGATTGCCGATTGCAATCACCGGTTCTCCGCGTTTTAATGCATCCGAATCGCCGAATTCCGCGACGTCTTGTACAGCCGAGCCGTCCATTTCAATGACCGCCAAATCAGTCCAAATATCGGTTCCGACAATCGTGGCCGTTAGCTTCGTTCCATCGAATAGCGTCACTTCAACACTATTCGCACCATCTATGACATGATAATTCGTCACGACAAAAGCGCGCCCGTTCTCATTTTTATAAATAACGCCAGACCCTGTTCCGGCTTCCTGTTGCTCCGTTTGCGACCAAAAATCCGACGTGTCCTGCAAATTGGTCACACCGACAACTGCATCCGCTACACTGTCCACCGCTTCTGTCACATCCGTCGTCACATTCACCGACACCGATTCCTGTTGTCCTTGCTGACCTGCATCTGCATCGTTTCCTATCCCGTTCCCTGCGACATTATTACCGGCACCCGGCATCAATTGAGGAACTGTCTGAAATAAAAACCATACAAGCAAAGCTCCGACCACAACTCCTGCTAGTCCCGCTAAAAAAGAACTCGCCCGCTTTGGCCTGCGCTTGCCTTCTGGCGCTTGATTGTAATATCCCACTGCACCCATCCTCTCTTGCTCTTTACTGTTGTATAGCCTTAGTTTAAGAATCCGAAACGGCATTGGCAAGCCACAGGAACTAACCCAACCATGTAAATTGGAGAATGTGTATAATTCGTGTTGCCATTCGCTTTGGTCAGAGCAAAGATTATTGTCTATGCATCGGTTTTTGTTAGCGGGCGATACGCTTCGGAAAATACGGTTGTTCCGGACTTTCTCGATTGCCTGAAAATAAAAAAACTGCACCAAATATCATCAACATGATATCCGGTACAGTCTTTCATTTCTACTTATACAACCACTAGCTCTGTCGCGATATGCGCATCTGTGTCCAGTAGATCCACGTATTCGCCCACAATGATGCCTTTTGTTTGCAGCGTCTGCTCGACGGTCATGCGCGCCAAATCTTTCATATTGTTATCCGCGCTCAAATGGGACAAGTAAATCCGTGTCGGCTTTTCAGCCATCACTTCGCTCATCGCCACTGCCGCATCTTCGTTCGACACGTGACCGACGTCGCTCAAGATCCGACGCTTTACCGACCACGGATAACGGCCCATTTGCAGCATACCAACATCGTGGTTGCTTTCAAAAACGTACGCATCCGACGCCTGGATCACGCCTTTCATCCGATCGCTCACATAACCCGTGTCTGTAATAAGCGAGAGCTTGCGTCCATTTTCATGGAAGACATAAAACATCGGATCGGCCGCATCATGCGAAACCCCGAACGACTCGATGGAAAGTCCGCCGAAAGTTTTCACCGTTTCCATATCGAAATGGAAGCGCTGTTCGGTCGGAATCGCACCGACGAGCCCGTCCATCGCTGTCCACGTCTTGGCATTGGCGTATACAGGCACCTTGTGCTTGCGTGCTACAATACCGAGGCCTTTGATGTGGTCGCTATGCTCGTGCGTGACCAGGATGCCATCCAAGTCACTCATGCTTTTGCCAATCGAGGCAAACAAGGCTTCGAGCTTGCGGCCGCTCAGTCCGGCATCGACCAAAAATGATTGATTGCCGCTTTCTATATACATCGCGTTGCCTTTTGAGCCGCTTGCTAACACACTAAAACGCATACTAAAAACTCCTTATTGTGCAGGTTCTTCCTCTTCCTTATCCTTCAGCTCGATAACGCCATCTTTTACGGCGTTTACAAAAAATTCTTGCTGTGAGCCGTCTTCAAGCGTCGCTTTGATGAGCCATGTCGGCAGAAACATTTGTGTGTTTTCCGAGACAGTCACATATTCCGAGTAGCCGATTTCTGCCGAATCGATTTCGGTGTTGGTCGGCAGAAGGCGTTTCTGATAAAGCGTATGAATCGCTTGAATTGCAGGAATCAAGGTTTTCTGCTGTTCACTTTCCTCTACATTTTCGAAAAGTGTTTGTTCATAGTTTACGACTTCCGCATTTGCATTCCAGTAAACAGTTAACTTTCCACTATCGCTGTAATAAAGCGGTTGGCCATTGATTTCCTGGAAAAAGACGGCTTGTCGATTTTTTTCGTCAATTCGCCACAAGATGTAATGATTGCCTTTATATACTGTTTTGTCCACGAATTCCTGCAACACTTCTGTGCTGACTTTTTCCCCGAGCGGAATCGGTTCGTTAAATTTTACAGCAAGTGAATTGTCTTTCGTCACATCACCTTTTGAATCCGCTCCCGGGACATCCGCAGCGACAAACGATTTCATCTTGCCGGTAACATAAGGCTGGCTTTCGACTTGTTGGGGAAGATTGGAATAGCTGATTTTATCGGCTTCCAATTTTTCTTCATTAGAAGATTCCACAAGAAAGACGGCATTTTTCGAATCGTTGTACCGCTCTAGGTATAGCGTATACAAGAAGACATTCAGTATGGCAAAAATGATGATGAAAATGGATTTGGTTTTATTCCAATCCATGCGGATCGCCTCCTAACGCTTCGGCAGGCACCTGTGTCCAAATGCCGCCTGCTTTATAATACCAAACAGGCTGCAGACTGATTAAACGCTCAGGATCTTTTGCATCACGAGCCATTGAATAGCCTTGAACGATATCCGTCACGCTTTTCGGGTCAATGTCCATATGCTCAATGGCGTATAGCACGGCTGCACCGGAAGCCAGTTCAAGCGAGCCGGATTCGCCTAAAGACTCCAGCATGTAATAGGGACGCTTGTAGCGGAACACCTTTTCCATTTCAGCCTCCACACCCCACACCACTTCTAGGTCTGTTTCGAAAGTCGAGCTAAAGACAGGCAGGTTGTCTTGATACAGACGGTAATTGATTTTTTGGTTTAATGGTTCCATCCCGAAATACCGGAAATCATTCGTCCAACCGCTATGGCTATTAATGAAATCCGCGGTCTTGAAAATCAATTCTGATGGGATGGCCGGATCATTTGTTTCTGCTTGCGGCTGAACAAAATTGACGCTTTTCGCATTTTCATCGAAGTTCATCAATGCATCCAAATCATCGCTATATTCACGGTTCAACAAGTCCCCGGTCGTAGTCACACTGCTTGGATTTTCAAAAAGGCCGTCAACCAATTTTTGTTCTGGAATGTCTTCTTGCAAGTAACGGTAAGTGTTCAATTTACTACCACTTTCAGGAACATAAATCGGCAAAGTGCTGATTTCTTCACTTGTGATGTAGGTTTGATATTCATTGATAGCCGTAGCAACGACTTGGCTCTCCAACTTCTCCAACTCAGTGGCAGAGACATTTCCTTGGTACACGCGACCCGATTTGGAATTGATGAAATACAACATGAAATCCGTTTCGCTCGCTTCTCCCCATGCAATAATAAGCCGGTCAAATGACGCTTCCGGCATGCTATCATCGGTGATGTTCATGATGCTGTCAATGACCGGAAACGGCACGGGACCTGGAAAATAGACCGCCGCGCGTTCAGGTTCATGCATAAACCCAATCAATTCATTGACCGGCGTATCTTCTGCGATTGTCGTAATGTCGTGAATTTTCCATTGCTTCATCAAATCCACTAACACATCAATTTCTTGCTGGTTTATCGTGCCTTTTGTTGCGCCCTCTGAATGATAAAGCACTTTCACCGGCTGAATCACTTCATCCACGGCTTTGCTAACGCCAAGCGCCACTTCTGTAGCCGGCTTGTTTTCAATTTGCGGGAATGTCGGCGTAAATGTCCAGATCGTGAAGGTCAGCCCCAAGCTCAGGAAAATCAGCAGGAAAAGAAATATTGACTTTACATGTTCGACGTATTTCATTCCCACTCACCTCCGTCATCCTCTTCGAATGGCAGCGTAAAGAAGATGGTTGTGCCTTTTCCAAATTCACTTTCCGCCCATATGGCGCCGCCGTGCGTATTAATCATTTCTTTGGAAATCGCCAATCCCAGTCCGGTGCCGCCCATTGCGCGCGAACGGGCACGGTCGACACGGTAGAACCGGTCGAAAATGCGATCGACGTTCTCTTTCGGAATTCCCATGCCTTGATCGCTGACGCGAATTAACAAGAAGCCGTCTTCAACTGTCATATCAAAACGGACTTTTCCGCCTTCCGGCGAGTATTTCAAGGCATTGGAAATGATGTTATCAATAACTTGCGTCAATTTATCCGGATCGATTTCCACAAAATACGGCTCTTTCGGCAAATAACGCTCGAAACGAACTTTATGCGATTTCGACATTTCGAAACGATCGATAATCCGGTTGAAGAAACGGCCGAATTCAATCATTACTTTGTTGAGTTCCGTTTCACTCGCATCCATCTTGGAAAGCTTCAGCAAATCATTGACTAAGCGAATCATACGCTCAGTTTCTGTTTGCGTGACATTCAAGAAATTCGGCGCCAAGTTCGGATCTTCCCACGCGCCATCAGCGAGTGCTTCAAGATAGCTCCGCATCGTTGTTAAAGGCGTGCGCAATTCGTGCGATAC
>JBFIXY010000063.1:0-7999 GCA_041605655.1 Planococcus sp. (in: firmicutes)
CCATTACGTCCAAGGCTTTTAAGGCTTTCACGGAAATGACGCAATAAGGTTCTAGCTTTCATAACCGTAATCACCTCCGTCTACGTCACGGACAATCAATCCGCCTTCAATCGCAATTACACGATGTCTCATTGTATTAACTATCTCCTTATTATGGGTCGCCATTAAAATTGTTGTACCCGTTGCGTTAATCTGTTCAAACAGGTTCATAATATCCCAAGAAGTTTCTGGGTCCAAGTTTCCTGTAGGCTCATCAGCAATAACCACTTTCGGTTTATTGACAATAGAGCGTGCAATCGAAATACGTTGCGCTTCACCGCCGGACAATTCCGTCGGGAACATGCGTGCTTTATGCTTCAAGCCCACCATGTCAAGAACGTCTAAAACGCGTTCGCGAATTCTTGATGGAGACTCTTCGATAACTTCCAATGCGAATGCTACGTTTTCGTAAACATTCAATCTTGGTAATAGTTTAAAGTCCTGGAATACGACGCCCATTTGACGACGTAACATTGGCACTCTTTTATTTTTCAATGTTGCAATATCGATTCCATCAACAAACATGTGACCTGAAGTTGGTCGTTCTTCACGATACATCATTTTGATGAAAGTCGATTTCCCGGCACCGCTTGGACCTACTACATAAACAAATTCACCTTGGTCAATTTCAACATTCAACCCGTTAAGGGCTACAATGCCATTTGGATATTTTTTATAGACATTTTTCATCTGAATCATCTAATAACCACCTATATATTTTATGTTTCCCTAAGCTGTGTATTGAGCTACATTTCATCCCTGAAAAATTCCAGCAGAATCATTATAACATTTTAAACCTCTATTTTTATTACAGTTTTATATCAATTGGGTTTCTTACTATACATATTTTATTATAGAGGTATAAAAAAACATTCGGTTAGTCCTAATAACGAGTGAACAACATCGTTTAATTTAACATATAGTTGTTCTGTTAGCAAATCATTAACATTCCTGTACAAAAAGAAAAGAACCGATTGAATAATCGGTTCATTTCTTTTCAGACAGCCATTTTGCAACTGCTGCTGCTTCTTCACCTTTGATAATTCCTGGAGGCATTGCCCCTTGGCCATTTTCAATAACGCCCGCGATTTCTTCTTCCGATAATCGGGATCCTACGTCATTTAATGCCGGGAAATTCCCTTGACCTTCAAGATTTTCACCGTGACAGGAAATACAATTTTGTTGCACGACTTGTTCAGCGTCTATAGTTGCTGTGTCACCGTTCCCTGAATCTGCAGGGGGATCAGCTGATTCATCGCCGCCTCCACATGCGCCAAGTACCAATGCAGAACCGAATAGCAAAATCATCAATTGCTTTTTCATTCATTGTGCCTCCTCGCGTTAGTATGTACATATACAGTATACCAACACTACGCTCTTTTGAAACCCTCACCAAGAACTTCAGCTGCATCGGACACAATGACAAATGCTACTGGATCCACATCTCTGACCAATTTTTTTAAACGTGTGAACTCTGTCTGATGAACAACGACCATTAGAATCGGTTTTTCTGCTTCAGTATAGCCGCCAGTTGCCGTTAATTTCGTCACACCCCGATCAATTTCTTCATAGATGGCATCACGCATTTCTACTTGCTTGTTGGTAATAATATAAACCAGCTTGGATCTACCAAAGCCAACTTGAACCAAATCGATGGTTTTCGTTGTTACGTATAATCCGATTAAAGCATACAATCCTTTTTCAATATCAAAAACGATCGCTGCTGCAAGGACAATCATTCCATCTATTAATGCCACACTTGTGCCAAGTGTAAATCCTGTGTATTTCGTGATAATTTGTGCCGCCAAATCGGTGCCGCCCGTTGAAGCATTGCCGCGAAAAACAATGCCAAGACCAAGCCCCACTAAAATTCCGCCAAACAATGCGCCAAGCAACGGATTCATCGTCCATGGTTCCCATGATTCCGTTAAATAAACGACCAATGGAAGAAAAATCGTACCGACCGCCGTTTTGACACCAAAATTGCGACCGAGCAAAATCACACCAGAAATAAATAAAGGAATATTAAATGCCCATTGTACAAATGCTGGCCGCCAGTCGAACAAGCCTTTTAAAATAGTACTAATCCCACTGACACCGCCTGAAGCCACTTCGTTTGGTAATAAGAAAACATTAAATGAGATTGCCACAATCGCAGAACCGACAATGATGCTCAAGTACTCAGCAAATATCCTCAGTAACGGATGTGGATCTTTTCGATTTCGTTGTTTGTTTTTCATCATGATTTATCAAAGCCTCTTTCCTCAATAAGCTCTATAACCCTGTCAGAGTATACCAAAGGCTAGAGCGCTTGTGAACTTCATCATGATGAAGTCGTACGTATCTTCGTATGTAAAACATAAAAAGTCCAGAAGCGTTTTTCGCTTCTGAACTTCAAATTGTGATAAATAATAGTATCTATGTGTATTCCATAAAAATTAACTATTTTTCTACAGTAAAAATAAGCAAAATGTTTAAGTATTTGGAGAAGCGTTCGCTCGACTCCTGTGGGTCTAGCGGGTTTGAGAGACCCCGGAGACCACGAAGTGGTCGAGGAGGCTCGATTCCCGCCCCACGGAGTCGTGCGATAAGCTTCGGAAAATACGGCTTAGGCAACTTTCGGTTATTGCATTTTCGAACGCAGCAGCGAATTGATAAAGCCGTCAATATCGCCATCCATCACAGCCTGGAGATTTCCGGTTTCAAAATTCGTGCGATGATCCTTGACCATAGAATATGGGTGGAACACATAAGAACGAATCTGGCTACCCCATCCGATTTCTTTCTGTTCGCCACGAATTTCAAGAAGTTGCGCTTCTTGTTCTTGAATTTTCAATGCGTATAATTTCGCCTTCAACATTTGCATCGCTTTCTCACGGTTTTTAATCTGCGAACGCTCTTGTTGACACGTAACTACAGCACCTGTTGGAAGGTGGGTAATGCGGACTGCGGAATCTGTCGTATTGATATGCTGGCCGCCGGCGCCGCTTGCACGGTACGTATCGACTTTCAAATCTTCCGTACGGATATCAATTTCAATTTCGCCGGTAAATTCGGGCATAACTTCACACGATACAAACGACGTGTGTCGGCGTCCTGATGAATCGAATGGTGAAATGCGGACTAGACGATGCACTCCTTTTTCAGCTTTCAAATAACCGTATGCATTATGGCCTTTGATGCCAAGCGTTACTGATTTCACTCCGGCTTCGTCACCAGCCAAATAATCCAATGTCTCCACTTTAAAGCCTCGTTTTTCAGCCCAACGTGTATACATGCGAAGCAGCATCGAACACCAGTCTTGTGACTCGGTGCCGCCTGCACCCGGGTGCAATTCCAATATGGCATTGTTTTTATCATATGGTTCACTCAGTAACATTGTCAGTTCATAATCAGCCAACTCGGAAAGGAATGCTTTCAGTTCAGAAGCAAGCTCCTCGTGCAATTCTTCGTCTTCTTCCTCACGCAAAAGTTCAAGCGTCATTTCCAAGTTTTCTTGTGTCTCCACAAAGCCATGATACGTATTAACAATTTCCTTTAATCCGTTCGCTTCTGAAATAACGACTTGAGCAGAATCTTGGTCGTTCCAGAAATTCGGATCCAACATCATTTCATCCAACTCTTGAATGCGGGCTTCTTTGTTTTCTAAGTCAAAGAGACCCCCTAAAGTCGGCCAGTTTATTGGCGGATTTGTCGAGCTCATTGCGGATGCTTGATAATTCTATCATCGTGATTTCCTCCTCATAATAACACCGAAGAGCATTTGCTCTTCGGCATGTCGTACACTTTATGCTGTTGCCGTACCGTGGCAATTTTTATATTTCTTGCCGCTGCCGCAAGGGCACGGGTCGTTGCGGCCGATTAAAACATCTTTACGCACAGGCTCTTTTTTCTTAACCGCCGCAGGTCCATCTTCTTTCGGATTGACGGCTTGGCCTTTCGCTACTTCTTCACGTTCCAAATTGCTGCGAATTTCAGCTTTCATCGCGTATTTGGCAACATCTTCTTCGATTGCAAGCACCATTTCCTCGAACATCGCAAATCCTTCTTGCTGATATTCGCGAAGCGGGTCATTTTGTGCATAAGCACGTAAATGAATCCCTTGACGAAGCTGGTCCATTGCATCAATGTGGTCGATCCACTTCGTATCGATTGAACGAAGAAGAACTACTTTCTCGAATTCGCGCATGCGATCCGGTGTCAATTCTTGTTCTTTTTCATTGTAGCGCTTGGTAACCGCAGCTTTGATGAAATCGATGAGTTCTTGCTGTGATTTACCTTCTAGGTCAGCCAACGTAATTGTATGTTCCGGCAATAGATTGGCACCGATTAAATCAGACATCGATTTTAAGTTCCATTTTTCTGGTTTCTCATCCGCCGTATGGGTGTAAACCATACGTTCGATAGAGCCATCGATCATTTTTTCAACTAATGCACGCATATCATCCGTCTCAAGAACTTCCATACGCTCTGTATAGATCACTTCGCGCTGTTCACGAAGAACATCATCGTATTGCAGCAAACGTTTACGTGCATCAAAGTTGTTTCCTTCTACTCGTTTCTGAGCGGATTCCACTGAGCGCGTCACCATTTTCGATTGCAACGGTTGAGAATCGTCCATGCCCAATTTCTCCATCATAGAGCGCATTGCGTCAGAGCCGAATCGGCGCATCAAATCATCTTCTAAAGAAAGATAGAATTGCGTCACACCCGGATCTCCTTGACGTCCAGAACGTCCGCGCAACTGATTATCGATACGGCGGGATTCATGGCGTTCTGTCCCGATTACTGCAAGACCACCAGCCTCGATCACACCTTCACCCAATTTAATATCCGTACCACGGCCGGCCATGTTCGTCGCGATTGTCACGGCACCTTTTTGACCGGCATTTAAAATGATTTCAGCTTCCGAAGCATGGTTTTTAGCATTCAATACCGAATGTTTAATGCCTTGCTTCGTCAAATAAGCGGAAATGATTTCAGACGTTTCAATTGCTACAGTCCCGACAAGTACCGGCTGCCCATTCTTGTGGCGCGCAGCAATATCTTCAGCAACCGCTTTGTATTTTCCAGCAATTGTTGCATAGATTAAATCGACCCGGTCATCTCGGATGATCGGTTTATTCGTTGGAATTGAAATAACGTTCATATTGTAGATGTTGCGGAATTCCTCTTCTTCTGTTTTCGCTGTACCGGTCATACCGGACAACTTCGAATACATACGGAAGAAGTTCTGGAAAGTAACAGTCGCCATCGTCATCGACTCATTTTGAACTTCAAGGCCCTCTTTCGCCTCGATCGCCTGGTGCAAGCCATCAGAATAGCGTCGACCTTTCATCAAACGTCCTGTGAATTGGTCAACAATGACCACTTCACCATCTTGAACGACATAATCGACATCAATGTGCATTGTCACTTGAGCCTTAAGCGATTGGTTAACCGCATGATTCAAGCGGACATGCTTCATGTCGAATAAATTTTCAATGCCGAACGCTTTCTCTATTTTTTCGATACCTTCTTCGGTCAACACGACGCCTTTTGTCGTCTCATCAAACGTATAATCGGTATCTTTCATTAATAGTCGCGCAAATGCATTGGCTTGCATGTAAAGCTGTGCGGCTTTAGCTGCCTGCCCTGAAATGATCAATGGAGTTCGTGCTTCATCGATCAAAATCGAATCGACCTCATCAATAACAGCGAAATTTAAAGGACGCTGGACCATATCATTTTTGTAAAGGACCATATTGTCGCGCAAATAATCAAACCCAAGCTCATTATTGGTGCTATAGGTTACATCTGCTGCATAAGCCGCTCTTTTTTCATCTTTTGTTAAGTTGTTCAAGTTCATGCCGACAGTCAATCCGAGCCATTCGTATAGTTTACCCATTTCGATGGCATCTCGGCTTGCCAAATATTCATTGACCGTTACTACATGAACGCCTTTTTTAGAAATGGCATTCAAATAGACGGCAAGCGTTGAAGTCAAGGTTTTACCTTCACCGGTTTTCATTTCCGATATATTCCCCTCGTGCAACGAAACCGCTCCCATAATTTGGACGCGGAAAGGATACATGCCTAGAACCCGTTTTGAAGCTTCACGAACCGTGGCGAATGCTTCTGGCAACATATCATCAAGTGATTCACCTTTTGCGTAGCGCGCTACAAAATCATCCGTTTTCGCTTTTAACGCATCATCGGATAACGCAGCAAAATCTGCAGCTAACGCTTCGACTGAATCAGCAGTTTTTTCTAATTTTTTTAAATCTCGTTTGTTCGGATCGAATACCTTATTTAATACTCCAAGCATATATAACCGCTCCCTGTATAGTGTCCGGCTGTCTAATAAACAGATGCCAAAACGCTTTTGCTAGTGTGTAATCATTTTCAGACTCAATAATGACATTACCTTAGAGCCTTATGTTTCTAATCCATGACAAAATTTCTCATGACTCATTTTAACACTGCAATGAACCGCGTGCAAATAAACGAGAGTCCCTGCATCAACTGTTCCAATAAAAAAAAGCCTCTCGCTAGGAGAGACTTTTTTTGTTAAAATCAGCTTGTTTCAATCAAACCGTAAGTTCCATCTTTTCGTTTGTAGACAATATTAGTGCCATTCGATTCTGCATCTGTAAAGACAAAGAAATTATGGCCGAGCATATTCATTTGAAGAACAGCTTCTTCTTCATCCATAGGTTTTAAGTCGAATTGCTTCGTACGTACAATTGTCAAATCATCTTCGTCTTCATCTGAAGCATCATTCGCACGTGTATCGTTTTCTAGTGAAGCAAACGCAGTGCCTAAACTTTCACGGTCACGGAATTTGCGGTTGATGCGTGTTTTATATTTTCTAATTTGACGTTCTAATTTAGCAACGATCAAATCGATAGCTGCGTATAGGTCTTCATGACGTTCTTCCCCACGTAGCACTAGGTTTTTCATCGGCACTGTAACTTCCGCTTGAGTTTGGCTATGATTGATCGTTTTCAAGTTAACCATAACTGTCGCGTCAGTACCTTCAGGAAAATACCGTTCGATTTTTTCGACTTTCTTTTCAATATGTTCGCGGATTGCTGGAGTTACCTCAAAGTTGTCGCCTCGAATGTTAAATAGTAGCATGTTAACTCCTCCTTCTATTAGCTTACACGGTATTATTTCTATAACTTCCCTTAACATCCCTGCTTAAAACGCGAAAAGTTTCAACTTCGCAAAGATTAGGTAAATAAATTACTAAGGAGATGAAAATTATGTTAAAAAATAAAAAAATTGTCGTCACCGGAGCCTCTCAAGGCATCGGTAAAAGTATCGCAGAACATTTTGCGGCACAACAAGCAACAGTTATTGCATTAGATATCGAGAAAGTTGACATCCAAGGAGTGGAATTTCGCCAATGCGATGTCGGAAACTTCACTGAAGTCATTGAAACTTTCGCTTCAATCCATGAAGATCATGGCGCTATTCATTGTTTAATCAATAACGCAGGAATTTCTGAATTTAAATCCATCTGGGAAGTCGACGAACAAGAATGGGATCGTGTGTTGGACACAAACTTGAAAAGTGTATTCATCTGCAGTCGTGAAGCAGCCCGTTTCATGACTGAGGACATCCGCTCGATCGTCAACATGACCTCTACACGTGCATTCATGTCTGAACCGAATACCGAAACCTACTCAGCATCCAAAGGCGGTATTTATGCATTAACCCATTCGTTAGCCGCGACACTCAGCGAAAACGGCATTCGTGTAAACTCCATTGCACCTGGGTGGATTCATACAGGCGATGCAAAAGACTTGCGCACCGTCGACCATCAACAACATTGGAGCGGACGAGTCGGTACTGTCGATGACGTAGCACGTGCCTGCCTGTTCCTCTGCGATCCTAAAAACAATTTCATTACAGGGGAATGCCTGAAAATCGATGGCGGCATGAGCCATAAAATGATTTATGAGCATTAAAATCA